>NZ_JBHWZS010000063.1:0-34233 GCF_042728155.1 Streptomyces sp. NPDC060209 | reverse complement strand
GCTCAGGACACCATGAGCAGCGCGCCCTCCCGCCATTTCAGGACCTTGTCGAAGCTCACCACCGCGCCACGCCCCGGCCGGTTGCCGAAGTGGACGTGGTCGGCGAGCTCCTCGATCAGGCAGAGCCCGCGCCCGCTCTCGGCCGTGGCCGGAGGATGCGCCGTGGTGCGCTCGTGCGAAAGATCGCCCGCCGGGTGAGCGGCGGACGGCTGCGAATCCGACGGATGCCCCGCGGATGGCTGTGCGGCGGTGCGAAGCGTGCGCCGGGAGGAGAAACCGGGCCCTGAGTCGGCGACTTCGATACGGCATTTCTCGCCGTCCAGATATGCGGTGACCCGGTACTGCCCGCAGGCGTGGCCGGACCGCTCGTCCCCGACGGAAGCGCGGCCCGCGTCCCCGGACCCACCCATGTCCCCCCGGCCGCCACCGTGTTCGACGGCGTTCGCACAGGCTTCGCTGAGTGCGACCGAGAGGTCGTAGGAGATGTCCGGATCCACACCCGCCGTCTCCATGGTGCCGAGCAGAAAACGCCGGGCGAGCGGAACGCTCGCAGCTTCGCGCCGCAAATGGAGTGACCACCACATGCTCATGCTCCAGCCTCCTGGCTGCGGCTCGACATACCGTTACGTATTGCCGCGATGGGCACTTCGTAAGCACGAATCCGCTGTGACAGCGCTCATTCGGCGGATGCGGATATTCCGCTCACCGGTGTATGCGGGCCCGGATCACGGCCCCTGAGCATCCATGAACAGGTGCAACACCCCCTGATCACTCCCTGATGGGGACGGATGCCGACCTTCCGGACCTGCCGTACGGAGACCGGGGGCCCAGTGGGATGATGACCCGGCCATGTCTATGCCTGTCGCACGCGCCGGAGCCGGTATGCGGCTTTTGAGGACCGCGGTGTTCACCGCGGTCTGCGTCGTGCTCGCCGCCGCCGGACATGGCCTCGCCGCAGGTGTGGGTGTGCCCGGGTGGAGTCTGCTGGCCGGCTTCGCCGGAGTCTTCACGGCCACGGCACTGCTCGCCGGACGTGAGCGGACCCTCCTTTCGATCACCGCCGCCCTCGCGGCCGGGCAGCTCGCCCTCCACATCCTCTTCGGGCTCGGGCGGCACGCGCCGGCCACTTCGACGGGGTCCGGGGACGACTCGCTGATCCGCTTCGCCGCCGGGCTGGTGTGCGGTGCCGGACCGGCGCAGCTGAGCGCCGGCGAGGCCCACCGCATCGTGACCACCGCGGGGCTGGACCCCGCGGCCGTGGCCCAGGGACACACCCATCTGGCATCGGGAGCGGCAGCCGCCCCGGACGCCGCTTCCGCGGCCGACCCGACGGTCCTGGCCACGGTGATGTCCGGCCTGCCCAGCCTGCCCATGTTCCTGGGGCACCTGCTCGCCGCGCTCGCCACCGGCTGGCTGCTGCGCCGCGGCGAGATCGCGCTCTTCCGGCTGGCCAGGCTCTCGGCGCAGGGCGGCCGACAGCTCGCGGCCGGGGCCAGACTGCGCGCCCTGCGTGCGGCGATGGCGCTCGTACGCACACTGCGTGCGGGACTTCAGGGGCGTCCCACGACCGGGCCGCGCCCTCTCCGCAGCGCCGTCGACGCCCCCGCGCCGGCCACCGGGGATCCCCTGCAGCACATGGTGATCAGGCGCGGCCCGCCGGCCGTATACGTACGCGCAGCCTGACGCGACCCCTCCGCCGGGATTCCGGAGAAGAGGTGGTCGTGATGCCGTCGCGCCTCCGCGCGCCGGACCACCTTTCCTCGTGTCCTGTGGAGTGATCCCTGCCATGAACGTTTCCCGCATCGCCCTCGCCGGCGGCGTCGCCGCGTCCACCGTCCTGCTGCTCGCCGGTACCGCCTCCGCACACGTCAGCGTGCAGCCGCAGGGCGAGGCCGCCAAGGGCGGCTACGCCACCGTCAACTTCAAGGTCCCCAACGAGCGCGACAACGCCTCCACCGTCAAGCTCGAGGTCAATTTCCCGACGGACCACCCGCTGGCGTCCGTCAGCCCGCAGCCGGTGGCCGGCTGGAAGATCGAAGTCACCAAGAGCAAGCTGGCCAAGCCGCTCGAGGTACACGGCAAGAAGATCAACGAAGCGGTCTCCAAGGTCACCTGGACCGCGGACGGCAGCGGGATCGAGCCCGGCTTCTTCCAGCAGTTCCCTCTCTCGGTCGGGCAGCTGCCCGAGGACACCGACCAGCTCGTCTTCAAGGCGCTCCAGACGTACAGCAACAAGGAGGTCGTCCGCTGGATCGAGGAGCCCACCGAGGGCGGTGAAGAGCCCGAGAGCCCGGCCCCCGTCCTCGCGCTGACCGCCCCGGCGGCCGACGCCCACGGTGCCGCCGCGGATGACAAGAGCGGAGAGGCGGCGAAGGAGACCACGGCGTCCTCGGACGAGGCCTCCTCGTCGAACAGCGACAGCACCGCCCGCGTCCTGGGCATCGTCGGCATCGTCGTAGGCGTCGCGGGGGTCGCGTTCGGCGTCCTCGCCGGGCGCCGCCGCAGCGCCTGATCCCACCGGCTCCAACACCCGTATCCACAGATCAGGAATCAGTTCTCCATGCACAGCAAGAAGACGGTGCTGGCCGCGGCGTTCGCCGCCGTGGCCGCACTGACCCTGTCGGCCTGCGGCAGCGGCGGAGACTCGGCGGACAATTCCGTCGCCGAGGTCTCCTCCGGGGCGGGGTCCCAGCCCGCGACGGTGCTCGACCAGCCGTTCACCAAGCCCGACCTCGTCCTCACCGACACACACGGCGAGAAGTACGACCTGCGCGAGCAGACCAAGGGCAAGCCGACCCTCATCTACTTCGGCTACACCAACTGCCCCGATGTATGCCCGCTGACCATGAGCAACATCGCCATCGCCAAGCGGGCCCTGCCCAAGGCCGACCAGGACAAGCTCCAGGTCGTCTTCGTCACGACGGACCCCGAACGGGACACCCCGACGTCCCTCAGCAGCTGGCTCCGGGCCCAGGACCCCGACTTCACCGGGCTCACCGGCGACTTCCCGACCATCCAGGCGGGAGCACGGCAGATCGGCATCGGCATCGACCCGCCGAAGAAGGAGAAGGACGGCACGGTCGTCTCGATGCACGGGTCCCAGGTCATCGCGTTCTCCCCCAAGACCGACAAGGGGTACGTGCTCTACAGCGAGGACACCACGGCCGAGGACTACACCGAGGATCTCCCGAAGCTCGTCAAGGGGGAGGCCCCGTGAACCGCCGCACGGCCGTCGCCGGCGTCCTGACCCTCACCACCGGGCTCGCGCTGACGGCGTGTTCCTCGGACACCGTGCCGCGGCTGGAGGTGACCGGGGCTTTCATGCCACAGCCCGTCAGCGACATGGCGGCCGGTTTCCTCCTCGTGAAGAACAGCGGCGACGCCACCGACCGGCTCACCTCGGTGACCAGCTCTCTCTCGGACCACGTGTCCATCCACGAGACGAAGAACCAAACGATGCGGATGGTGACGTCGTTCGAGGTGCCCGCCGGTGGCGAGCTCGACCTCGAACGCGGCGGCAGCCACATCATGTTCACGGAACTGAAGCAGCAGCCCAAGCGGGGAGAAACGGTCTCCGTGGAACTGCACTTCGAGAAGGCCGACCCCATCACGGTCGACATTCCCGTGAAGGAGACCACCTACAACCCGAAGAAGCAGTGAGGTACTGACACCCCATGACAGCCACCGCCCCGCGCTTCGGGCCCTCCCCGACACGACGGCCGCTCGCCGCGGTCGCGCTCCTCGCCGCGCTGATCAGTCTGCTGTTCGGCCTGGTGCTGGCAGGCGCGAGTCCCGCGTCCGCGCACGCCGCTCTCACGGGGAGCGACCCGCAGGACGGGGCGGTGGTCGCCACCGCCCCCAAGGACGTCACGCTCACCTTCTCCGAGCAGATCGCCATGGACGACGACTCGATCCGGGTCCTCGACCCGAGCGGGAAGCGGGCCGACGCCGGCGCTCCCCGTGATCTGACGAGCGGCGGTGCCGTGCGGTACGGCGTACAGCTCCACAGCGGTCTGCCCGACGGCACGTACACCGTGGCCTGGCAGGCGGTGTCCGCGGACAGCCATCCGGTCTCGGGAGCCTTCACCTTCTCCGTCGGTGCCCCCTCCGAAACCACCGTGGCGCTGCCCTCGGACGGAGCCGGCGGCGGTCTCGTGGGTGCGCTCTACGGCATCGCCCGCTACGCCGCGTACGCCGGATTCATCCTGCTCGCGGGCGGTTCGGCCTTCGTGCTCGCGTGCTGGCAGCAAGGTGCCGGCGCTCGGCCGCTGCAGCGGCTCGTCGTACGCGGCTGGGTCACGCTCACCGCGGCCACCCTGGCCATGCTGCTCCTGCGCAATCCGTACACCGGCTCCGGCAAGCTCGCGGATGCCTTCGACCTCGACGGCCTCCAGTCCGTGCTCGACACCAAGCCGGGGGCCGCGCTGGTCTCCCGGCTGCTGCTCCTGGGCGCTTCCGCGCTCTTCATCGCCGTCCTCTTCGGGGCGTACGCCAAGCGCGAGGACGAGAAGGAGAAGCAGGACCTCACCTTCGGACTCGCGATAGGCGGAGCCGTCATCGCCGCCGGTATCGCCGGCACATGGGCCCTGGCCGAGCACGCCTCGACCGGGATCCAGCCGGGCATCGCCATGCCGGTCGACGTGCTCCACCTGCTCGCCGTGGCCGGCTGGCTGGGCGGGCTCGCCGCGCTGCTGGTCGCCCTCCACCGGACGCCGGACATCACGAGCGGTGCGGTTCGGCGGTTCTCGCGTGTGGCGTTCGGCAGCGTGCTCGTCCTCGCCGGGACGGGGCTCTACCAGTCCTGGCGTCAGGTCGGTTCGTGGTCCGCGCTGACCGGCACCAGGTACGGGCAGCTGCTACTCGTCAAGGTGGCGCTCGTCGCCGTGCTCGTCGGGGTCGCGTGGATATCCCGGCGGTGGACGGGGCGGCTCACCGGATCCACCGGCGAAGCCGCTCCGGCTGCCGATTCGGTGGAACCGACGGAATCGGCTGCCTCGGCCGCCGTACCCGACGAGGAGGTGGCTCCGGAGCGCGCCGCACAGCTCCTCCGCCAGCGCGCCGCTGTGACGGCGACGAAGGAGAAGCGCGCCCGCGACGCCGATCCGGACCGTTCAGGGCTACGGCGTTCCGTGATGGTGGAGACGGGCATCGCCGTGGTGCTGCTTGTCGTCACGACGATCCTGACGTCCACGGAGCCCGGCCGCACCGAGGAGGAGGCCGCCCGCGGCAGCACCACGGCGGCGGCCGCACCGCTGACCGGCGGGCAGGTGAATCTGAGTCTGCCCTTCGACACCGGCGGCCAGAACGGCAAGGGGACGGTGCGCCTGGACATCTCGCCCGGCGGAACCGGCGCGAACAGCGTGCACCTCTGGATCGACGGGCCCGACGGACGACCGCTGAACGTCCCAGAGGTGAAGCTCGCCTTCACTCTGGAGTCCAAGGACATCGGCCCGCTGCCGGTCGTCCCCGACCGCCTCACGGAGGGGCACTGGACCGCGAGCGGCGTGCAGATCCCGATGGCGGGCGACTGGAAGGTCGCCGTGACAGTACGGACGTCGGACATCGACCAGACAACCATCGACAAGAACGTGAAGATCGGCTGAGCAGGGTGAGCAAGAAGAAGGACGACCCCAGGGAGAGCGGCACCGCCGCCGTCCGCCGCGACGGATCCGGCCCCGCTGGCACGGGCGTCGTCTCCCGGCGGAAACTGATCGGCAGCGCGGGAGCGGCCGGAGCGGCAGGCCTTGTCCTGGGCGCTGCAGGCGGCGCGGGCGGCTACGCCGCGACCCGGGGGGAGGCACCGACGCCGCTGACCACGGTCGGCTCGACCCGGGCGATGTTTCACGGGAAACACCAAGCGGGGATCACCACTCCGCTTCAGGCCCGCGGGCACCTGATCGCCTTCGACCTGACGCCCGGCGCGGGGCGCAAGGAGGCAGCAGCCCTGATGCGCCGCTGGTCGGCCGTGGCGGAACGGCTGATGGCCGGTGAGGCGGCGGAGAACGGCCGGGGCCACGACACCGGGGTGGCCCTGGACGCCGGTCCCTCCTCCCTGACCATCACCTTCGGATTCGGACGAACGTTCTTCACGCGCACCGGCCTGACCGATCGGCGCCCGGCCGCCCTGGACCCGCTGCCGGCCTTCTCCTCCGACCACCTCGACACCAAGCGGTCCGACGGTGACCTCTGGGTACAGATCGGCGCCGACGACGCGCTCGTCGCCTTCCACGCCCTGCGCGCCCTTCAGAAGGAGACCCGCTCGACAGCCCGGGTGCGGTGGCAGATGAACGGCTTCAACCGCACCCCGGGCGCCACGGACCGGCCGATGACAACACGCAATCTGATGGGCCAGGTCGACGGCACCAACAACCCGGAACCTGGTGAGAGCGACTTCGAGAAGCGGATCTTCGTACCGTCCGAGGACTCATCGGTGCCCGCCTGGATGGCAGGCGGCTCGTACGCCGTCGTCCGGCGGATCAGGATGCTCCTGGACGACTGGGAAGAACTCACGGTCAAGCGCCAGGAACAGGTCATCGGGCGGCGCAAGGCGGACGGCGCACCACTCAGCGGCGGCTCGGAGAACACCGCGATGGACCTGGACAAGGCGGGGCCGGACGGCAAGCTGCTGATCCCCGACAACGCCCACGCCCAGATCTCCTCCCCCGAGAAGAACGGTGGCGCCGCGATGCTGCGCCGCCCGTTCTCGTACCACGACGGCATCTCCGACGACGGCACCCCGGACGCCGGACTGCTCTTCGTCTGCTGGCAGGCCGATCCGTTCAAGGGCTTCATTCCGGTCCAGCGCAAGCTCGACCGCGGGGACGCGCTCTCACCGTTCATCCGGCACGAGGCGAGCGGCCTCTTCGCCGTACCCGGAGGTGCCGCGTCCGGGGAGTACGTGGGACAGCGCCTGCTGGAGGCGTGAGGGGCACGGCCCCCGTCCGTCGGTGGACGTGAGGCACACAGCGCCGCCCATCGGCCCATTAGGGTGACCGTATGTCAGCCACGCGCTACGCCTACCTCGGTCCCGAAGGCACCTTCACCGAGGTGGCCCTCCGTACCCTCCCCGAAGCCGCCACCCGCGAACTCGTCCCGATGGTCTCCGTGCCGGCCGCACTGGACGCGGTGCGCGGCGGGGAGGCCGCGGCGGCACTCGTCCCCATCGAGAATTCCGTGGAGGGCGGGATCAGCGCGACCCTCGACGAGCTGACCTCGGGCGCTCCGCTGATGATCTACCGCGAAGTGCTGCTCTCCATCACGTTCGCGCTGCTGGTGCGCCCCGGGACGAAGCTGTCGGACATCAAGACCGTCACGGCCCACCCTGCCGCGCAGCCTCAGGTACGCAACTGGATGGCGACCCATCTGCCCAACGCGGTGTGGGAGTCGGCGGCCTCGAACGCGGACGGCGCCCGGCTGGTCCAGGAGGGGCGCTACGACGCCGCCTTCGCCGGCGAGTTCGCTGCGGCGACCTACGGACTGGAACCTCTGGTGACGGAGATCCACGACGCGGAGAACGCCCAGACCCGCTTCGTGCTGGTAGGACGTCCGGCCAGGCCGTCCGCGCCCACGGGCGCCGACAAGACCTCCGTGGTCATCTGGCTCGGCGACGACCGTCCTGGTGCCCTCCTCGAACTGCTCCAGGAGTTCGCCGTCCGCGGGGTCAACCTGATGCTGATCCAGTCCCGGCCCACCGGGGAGGGAATCGGGAACTACTGCTTCGCCGTGGACGCGGAGGGGCACATCGCGGACCGCCGTGTCGGCGAGGCGCTGATGGGGCTGAAGCGGATCTGCCCGAATGTGCGGTTCCTCGGTTCATATCCGCGCGCCGGGGTGACGCCGGAAGAGGTGAGCGCCCTGCGGATCGGGACGTCGGACACGGACTTCACCGAGGCGTCCGACTGGCTGGCCCGCAGCCAGGACGGTCGGGTCTGAAGCCTGCGGGGGCGGGCCGGTCACGATTCCCGCCGGTCCTACCTGCAGATTTTCATGCCACCCAAAGTTATCCACAGGGCCCCCTCGCAACCTGGGGACAAGTCGACACCGCAACACGACATGGTCGACAAATCGCCCCAGTAGCCCTGGATCCCCCACACCCGTGCACCTCCCCCCGTGTCACTCCAATTCCGTTGATCAACTCATTGGAACGTGGAATACCCACCCGAATGAGTGCGTGGGGCGGGTTTGAGTCGCGAATCCTTGCCCCCTCATGCCGCTTTCGGAACGATCTCTTCCGGCATCCACAGATCTTCTTCACAGCCTGTGGATAACTAATTTGATCAACTACGCCCTGTGGACAACCCGCCCCTCCGGCGCCCCCAACTCCCCGCGCACACACCGGTGATGCGTCAAGCGCAAGGCGCACTTGTTCCCTTTTAGAGGCAATGAGACCCTTTTATTGACGATCTTCACCCTCCTGCCCGCCTCTCGTTTCCCCCAGGATTATCGATTCCGGCAATTCGGGCAAAGCGCCACGCTCGTCGATATCGGTTCGAGTGGTGGATCCCCGCACCGGTAGCCTTGAGGGGTGATTGACCTTCGCCTGCTCCGTGAGGACCCCGACCGTGTTCGCGCCTCCCAGCGCGCCCGTGGAGAGGACGTCGCGCTCGTCGACGCCCTGCTCTCCGCCGACGAACTGCGCAGGTCGTCCGGCGTCCGCTTCGACGAACTCCGCTCCCAGCAGAAGTCGCTCGGCAAGCTGATCCCCAAGGCCACCCCCGAGGAGCGTGCCGAGCTCCTCAAGAAGGCCGATCAGCTCAAGGCCGAAGTCAAGGCAGCCGACGCCGCACAGGACGAGGCGGATGCCGAGGCCAAGCGACTGCTCCTGCTGCTCGGCAACATCGTCCACGAGGACGTGCCGGTCGGCGGCGAGGAGGACTTCGTCGTCCTGGAGACGCACGGCACGATCCGTGACTTCGGCGCGGAGGGATTCGAGCCGAAGGACCACCTGGAGCTCGGCGAGGCGCTGGGCGCCATCGACATGGAGCGCGGCGCCAAGGTCTCCGGATCACGCTTCTACTACCTGACCGGCATCGGCGCACTGCTCGAACTGGCCCTGGTCAACGCGGCGATCGCGCAGGCCACCGAGGCCGGCTTCGTCCCCATGCTGACGCCGGCGCTGGTGCGCCCGCGCGCCATGGAGGGCACGGGCTTCCTCGGCCAGGCCGCGGAGAACGTGTACCACCTGGAGAAGGACGACTACTACCTGGTCGGCACCTCCGAGGTCCCTCTCGCCGCGTACCACATGGACGAGATCATCGACGCCGACAAGCTGCCGCTGCGGTACGCCGGCTACTCGCCGTGCTTCCGTCGCGAGGCGGGCACCTACGGCAAGGACACCCGGGGCATCTTCCGGGTCCACCAGTTCGACAAGGTCGAGATGTTCTCGTACGTCGACCCTGCGGACGCCGAAGCCGAGCACCGCAGGCTCCTGGACTGGGAGAAGCAGTGGCTCACCGGCCTCGAGCTGCCGTTCCAGGTGATCGATGTCGCCACCGGTGACCTGGGGGCGTCGGCCTCGCGGAAGTTCGACTGCGAGGCGTGGATCCCGACCCAGGGCAAGTACCGCGAGCTGACCTCCGCGTCGAACTGCGACGGCTTCCAGGCCCGCCGGCTCTCCGTCCGCATGCGGGACGGCAAGAAGGTCCAGCCGCTGTCGACGCTGAACGGCACCCTCTGCGCCGTACCGCGCACGATCGTGGCGATCCTGGAGAACCACCAGCTGCCCGACGGCTCGGTGCGTGTGCCCGAGCTTCTCCGTCCGTATCTGGGCGGCCGCGAGCTGCTGGAGCCGGTCTCCAAGTGACCTTCTCCTACAAGCTCGTCGCGACCGATCTCGACGGCACCCTGCTGCGCGACGACCACACGGTCTCCGACCGCACCCGGGAGGCGCTGGCCGCGGTCACCGCGGCCGGCGCCGCGCACATCGTCGTCACCGGACGCGCGGTGCCGTGGACCCGCCACATCCTGGACGACCTGGGCTACAAGGGTCTCGCGGTGTGCGGTCAGGGTGCGCAGGTCTACGACGCGGGCGAACACAAGCTGCTGACCTCCCTCACCCTGGACCGGCAGCTCGCGGGGCTCGCGCTGTCCAAGATCGAGGCCGAGGTCGGTCCGCTCGCGCTGGCGGCGAGCCGTGACGGACTCGATGGCGAGGTGCTGGTCGGACCGGGTTACCGGGTGCAGGAGGGACCGCTTCCCGCCCTCTACATGAACGACCCCGCCGAGATGTGGACCGCTCCGCTGAACAAGGTCTACATCCAGCATCCGGAGCTCGACGACGACGCCCTGGCCGATGCCGCGCGCCAAGCCGTCGGCAGCCTGGTGAACGTCGTCATGGCGGGCCCGGGCGTCGTGGAGATCCTGCCCCTGGGGCTGAGCAAGGCGACCGGGCTCTCACTCGCCGCACGCCGTCTGGGGCTCAAGGCCTCTGACACGCTGGCTTTTGGCGACATGCCGAACGACATCCCCATGTTCGGCTGGGCGCAGCACGGCGTCGCCATGGCCAACGCGCACGAAGAACTGAAGGCCGTGGCGCACGAGATCACCGCGTCGAACGAGCACGACGGCATCGCGATCGTGCTGGAGGAGCTGCTCCGGACGGCCCCGCGCGTGTAGGGCCGGGTCGTCCAGCCGGACGGGCTTCGGCTTCGGCTTCGGCTTCGGCTTCGGCTTCGGCTTCGGCTTCGGCTTCGGCTTCGGCGGAGGATGCGCGGATCGAACGCGCGCGGGGCTCACGCCCCGACGACGGCTTAGCAAGCCGCTGCCTTACCACTCGGCCAATCCTCCGGGAGGTGGCCGGCGCGCGAGAAGCGCGAAGGGCCACCCGGGGGTCCTGCCGCGGCGACTGCGCGGGCAGCTGATGAAGCTACCGCGGTGCCGGCTGCGGACCGCCCTGTCGGGAACACGACGGACTCGGACTCCTGGTCATCGCCGCGCTCCTCTCCCGGTCTGTGAACGGCGCCGCCCCGCGCCGTCCCCTCACTGTGCCCGAGACCGCCGTCCGGGGACCACTCATTTATCCGGTGGCCCCCGCCGTACGTCAGCCACTCCTGCGGCGGCCCAGATCCCTCAGCCGGTGCGCGAGGTCATCCATGCGGGCATCGAGCCGGATGACGTCCTGCGAGACATCGGTGAGCCGGAGGCTGATCGCACCGACGACCTGGTACGTCACATCGAGCTTCCGGTCGAGGGAGTCGAGCCGCTGCGACATCCGGCCGAGCACCGGACCCAGCTCCTGGAGCGCGCTTCCCACGTCGGCGAGGCATCCCTCGATACGGGTGACGCGCCGGTCGAGCGAGACAAAGGAGGCCCTGAGCTCCTCCTCCGCGTCGAGAAGGTGGGTGCGGACGCTGCGCGCGATGTCGCTGTCGCGAAGAAGCATGGCGACGTTGAGCACGGTCCTGCGGGTGTAGAGCGTGAGCTGAGTGGGGGCCTGTGGATAACTTTCCGCCCCCTCCCCCTTCCATAGGGACATCATGTCCCTATGGAAGGCGCGCAGCTCAGCGCCGCGCATCAGCCTGAGGCCGTTCTCCTCCACCTCGGTGCGGTGGCGCTGGGTCAGCTTCTTGACGGCCTCCGTGGATACTTCGAAGTACCGGGCCACATCCTCTGTGCGAAGGTGAATTCCGTCCGGGAGCATGACAAGGCTCTTGACCTTGTCGAGGACTTCGACGCGCCCCATCTGCTCGACCCGGAGGGCTTGGGATTCGAGCAGGGCGACTTCCGTGGGCATGGGTGTGCCTCTCGTGCGTGCGTGGAAATGGCAAGGACCGCCCTGTCCCCGGGCTGCGAGGGCGGAGGTCGCTCACGGTTGCCACTCACTCGATGACCGGCCGGTCGGGCGCTCGCCTCACCGCTGCCGGCATTCCCCGAATTCACGAAAGCTCGACGCCACAGATTCCAGTTGCCTCCACGCACCCTGTACAACGAGCCGAAAAACGTACAGTCACGCGACCCACCCGCCCCGCGCACGGAACAACCCCCGCCCGAGGGGCGGGGGTTGCGGGGGGGGCGCGTCCTACTCCTCGCCGGCGAGCTTCAGCGCGCGAAGCTTCTGACCCGCGTACCACGTGGCGACGACCGTGACGCCGGCCAGCAGGACGGTCGCGAGCGGCAGACCGACATCCGAGGTGACCAGGCCGTCTCCGGCGACCTTCTCGGCGACCGAGAGGGACCACTGCTGCACGCTGAGCGTCCGAGCGCCCGGTACCAGGCTGCCGAAGAGGGCCTCCCAGACCAGGGCGTACACGAGGCCGAAGACCACAGCGTGCCGGCTGACCGTGCCGAGCAGCAGGAACAGCGCGCTGTACGCGATCGAGGCGACCAGCGCCGCGATCATGTAGGCCACGGCGATCTGCCCGCCGTTGCCGTTGAGGATCAGGCCCGCGATCAGCGTCGGCAGCGCAGAGAACAGCATCGTCACACCGACGGCCACGATGAGCTTGGTGAAGATGATCGTCGGCCGCTTCACCGGCTTGGCCAGCAGATAGACGATCGAGCCGTCATCGATCTCCGGCCCGATGGCACCGGTCCCCGCGATGACACCGATCAGCGGCACCATGGTGGCGATGGCGAAGCCGCCCAGCACACCGGAGGCCACGCCGTCGTCGGCTCCTGCGAACGCCCGCACCGCCACGGCGATGGCCACCAGGAGAACCGGCAGGACGAACAGGATGGCGGCCCGGCGCCGGCCGAGCAGAGCCCGGTAGGTGAGCCGGGCGACTGTGGGGTCGTACATGACGCTTCACAGCTCCTTTCAGGCCACTACTCAGGCCGTCACGAGATAGGAAAAGACCGATTCGAGGGACTCGTCGGACGGGGAGACGGTCAGCAGCCGGATGCCGTGCTCGCGCGCGACCTTCGGAAGCAGCGTGGTGAAGCGTCCGAAGTCGACCGCCTGGATGCGCAGGGCACGCTCCGTCACGTCGACCTCGATCCCCGCCGTCGACGGGTCCGCGATGAGCGCCGCGGCGAGTGCCCGGTCGTCGCTGGACCGCACGAGATAGCGGTGCGGCCGGTCCGTCATCAGCCGGCGGATCTTCCGGAAGTCGCCGGACGCGGCATGCCGGCCCGCCACGATCACCTCGATGTGGGAGGCGAGCTGCTCGACCTCCTCCAGGATGTGCGAGGAGAAGAGCACCGTGCGCCCCTCCGCGCCCATCCGGCGCAGCAGGTCCATCAGCTGCATCCGCTGACGCGGGTCCATGCCGTTGAACGGCTCGTCCAGGAGCAGCACCGAGGGGTTGTGGACCAGGGCGGACGCCATCTTCACGCGCTGGCGCATGCCCTTGCTGTACGTCGAGATCTTGCGGTCCTGCGCGTACTCCATCTCGACCGTGGCCAGCGCCTCGGCCGCGGCCGCGTCGCCGAGTCCGTGCAGCTCCGCGTTGGCGACGACGAACTCCCGGCCGGTCAGGAAGTCGTACATGCCCTCCCGCTCCGGCACGATGCCGATCGCCTTGTAGACCGCCTCGTTGCGCCAGATCTGCGTACCGTCGAGCGTAACGTTGCCGGTCGACGGCGCGAGGAACCCGGCCATCATGTTGATCAGAGTGGACTTGCCGGCTCCGTTGGGGCCGAGCAGCCCCGTGACTCCGGGGCCCACGGTCATGCTCACGTCGTTGACGGCGACCACGTTGCCGAACCAGCGGGAGGTGTGGTCGATCTCGATGGTGGTCACAGCCCGACCCTCCGGTAGCGGCGCATCAGTACGGCGTACGAGCCGGCGACGAGCGCGAGTACAACGATCAGATAGACCAGCCCGGCTGCGGCTCCGGGCCCCTCGCCGCCGGGGAAGGCGGAGGAGGCACCGAGGAACGCGGTCTGCACGCCGTCGATCAGTGTGATGGGCGAGAACAGCCCCAGCCAGGTGATGGCACCGGAGGAGCCCGTCTCCCAGGCGATCGCCTGGACCGTGGAGACCGCGCCGTAGGTGATGGTCAGGACCGCGATCACCGCGGCGACCCCGAAGCCCCGGCGGGGTGTCAGAGCGGCGACCACCAGACCCAGTCCGGCGAACAGCACGGAGAGCAGTGCCACGGAGACCAGCCCCTGCCCGAAGCCCTTGGTCTGGTCGGCGAAGTCGAACTTCGCGAGCAGCGAGCCCGCGTAGAGGATGACGAGGGGCACTCCGGTGAGGATGAGCAGGGCGGACGCCATGGCGGCGAACTTGGCGAGTACGTAGTCGACCCGCTCGATCGGCCGCGAGAAGTACAGCGGCACGCTCTTGAAGCGCAGGTCCCTGGACACGGACTGCGGCGCCTGGGAGGCGATGAAGAGTCCGATCACGGCCTGCAGGTAGATCGCGAAGTCCGTGTACTTGATGGGGAGCTTCGTCATGTTGGGCGTGGCGATGGCGACCGCGACAAGGATCAGCGCCACCAGGCACATCACCCCGCAGAGGAGCATCGGCAGCACCTTGGACTTGGCGGACCTGCCCAGTCCGAACGAGCCCCGCAGGGACTGCGAGTAGAGCGAGCGGCGGGCGTATGCCCGGCCCAGTCGGGCACCGTCGTAGGAGCGGTATCCGATGTTGTGGATGCGGGAGGTGTCGCTCCCGGCCACGGTCCCGGTCTCAGTGCTCATTGCGACCGCTCCCCTTCTGCTGTCCGACGCCGACTGTCGCGGCCGAAACCGCTTGGGGCGCCTGTTCGGCGCGGAAGACCTCGGCGATGCGGTGGCGTCGCTGCTCCATCCGGATGAGCCCCAGTCCCAGCCCGGCGACACTGTCGCGAACCAGGTCGTAGGTCTCCTCGCCCGTCGCCTCCACCAGGAGGATGTGGCCCGCTCCCGGCAGCCCTTCGGCGTCGAGTCCGTCGTGGCCCACGAGTTTGATCCCGGCCCCGGTGAGGGCCTTTCGCAGGGCGTCCGTGCCGTCCGGGTGGTCGTCGCTGTCGGTCACCTCGACCGCCAGCGTGGTGGTGGTCTGTGTGAAGTCGCTGGTCGAGCTGGACCGCAGCAGCGCCCCGCCGTCGATGACGACGACGTGGTCGCAGGTCCGCTCGAGCTCTCCCAGGAGGTGGGAGGTGACCAGAACCGAGATTCCGAAGTCGGTGTGGACACGGCGGATCAGACCGAGCATCTCGTCGCGGCCGACGGGGTCCAGGCCGTTGGTCGGCTCGTCGAGGAGGACCAGCTTCGGGTCGTGGACCAGGGCCTGGGCCAGCTTCACCCGCTGCTTCATGCCGGTCGAGTACCCGCCGATGGGGCGGTACCGCTCCTCGTACAGACCGACGTGCCGCAGGGTGTCCGCGGTGCGCTCACGCGCCGCGGTCGGCGGCAGTCCGGACATCCGCGCCATGTGGACGACGAACTCGGTGGCCGAGACGTCGGGCGGCAGGCAGTCGTGCTCGGGCATGTATCCGACCCGCTCCCGGATCGCGGCGCCTTCGGTGGCGACGTCGAGCCCGAGCACCGCGGCCCGGCCTTCGGTGGCGGGGGACAGACCCAGCAGGATCTTGATCAGTGTGGACTTGCCGGCTCCGTTGGAACCCACCAGGCCGGTTACGCCCGGTCCGATGTCCAAGGAGAGCCGGTCAAGCGCGGTCACCCTCGGGAACCGCTTGCTCAGGCTTTCGGTTGCGATCACAGTCACGTCTTAGAAGGTAGTGGTGCGCGCCACAGGAGTCGTCAGACCAGACGGTTGCATCCGCGTCAGACTCCAGGCGTACGGACCCGTAGGGGGACCCCACGAGGGAGGACACCCAGGCCCGGGTCGTCCGCAGGGCACGTCGCACGGGCCTGCGGGGCACGCGGCGGCGTCGGCTTGTCCACAGCCCCCGGGGCCGGCCCGTCCACACGGCGTTGTCCACAGGTTCGGGGCATCCCTTGACGCGACCGTCCGTCGGTTGCCACATTCAGCGGTGTCACGTTACGGACGCGTACCGCAACGCCGGCACTGGACGAGGAGGCGGCGTGGATCTGCGAAGCGCGCGTGAGCGCTGGGTGCGTACGGGCGGAATCGAGCTGTGTGTCGCCGAGTTGGGCGACCCGTCACAGCCGACGATCGTGCTGGTGCACGGCTATCCGGACAGCAAGGAGGTCTGGTCCGAGGTCGCGGGGCGGCTGGCGGAGCGGTGGCACGTGGTGTTCTACGACGTGCGGGGACACGGCAGGTCCACGGCGCCCAAGCCGCTGCGCGGTGGCTTCACACTCGAGAAGCTGACCGACGACTTCCTGGCCGTCGTGGACGCCGTCAGCCCGGACCAGCCGGTCCATGTGGTCGGTCACGACTGGGGTTCGGTCCAGTCCTGGGAATTCGCGACGGTGGAGCGGACCAAGGGCCGCATCGCCTCGTTCACGTCGATGTCCGGCCCGTCCCTCGACCATTTCGGGCACTGGATCAAGCAGCGGATGTCCCACCCGAGCCCTCGCCGCGTGGGGCAGTTGCTCGGCCAGGGTGCCAAGTCCTGGTACGTGTACGCGCTGCACACGCCCGTTCTGCCCGAGATGGCCTGGCGCGGGGTGCTCGGCAGGCAGTGGCCGCGGATTCTGCAGCGGATGGAGAGGATTCCCGCGGACGGGTATCCGACGGCGTCACTCGCGAATGACGCGGCGCACGGGGCGTGGCTCTACCGTGACAACGTCCGGTCCCGTCTGCGCCGGCCGCGCCCGGACGCACACGCCCATGTGCCGGTGCAGCTGATCACGCCGACCGGTGACGCCTTTCTGTCCCCGTCGCTCTACGACGAACTGGACCTGTGGGTCCCCCGGTTGGTACGCCGCTCCCTGCCCGCGAAACACTGGGTCCCGCGCACCAGGCCGGACCAGCTTTCCGCCTGGATCAGCGAATTCGTCGGCGGTGGGGAATCCGGCGGACAGGACGTTCTCGCCGAGCCGGGTGATCGGCGATCGGCAGCCACGGGAACCCATGCAGAGCGATTCGGCGGCCAGTTGGTGCTGGTGACCGGCGCGGCTTCGGGCATCGGGCGTGCCACAGCGCTGTCGTTCGCGAAGGCGGGTGCACGGGTGGTGGCCGTGGACCGGGACGCGGAGGGCGTGGCCCGCACAGTGGAGACGGCGCGGCTGACCGGCGCACCCGAAGCCTGGGGCGAAGTGGTGGACGTCGGGGACGAGCAGGCCATGGAGAAGCTCGCGGAGAAGGTCGCCACCGAATTCGGCGTCGTGGACGTCCTGGTGAACAACGCCGGTATCGGACTGGCGGGTTCCTTCCTGGATACGACGAGTGAGGACTGGCGGAACGTCCTCGACGTCAATCTGTGGGGAGTCATCCACGGCTGTCGGATCTTCGGCAGGCAGATGGCCGACCGTGGGCAGGGTGGTCACATCGTCAACGTCGCCTCGGCGGCCGCCTATCAGCCGTCACGCGCGCTGCCCGCCTACAGCACGTCCAAGGCGGCGGTGCTGATGCTCAGCGAGTGCCTGCGCGCGGAACTGGCCGACCGGTCGATCGGGGTCAGCGCGATATGCCCGGGTTTCATCAACACCGGCATCACCGGGACCGCGCGTTTCGCCGGAGCCGACGAGGCGGAGCAGGCGCGTCTCCGGAAGCGGACGGCCGAGCTGTACTCGCGCCGCAACTACCCGGCGGAAAAGGTGGCTCGGGCGATTCTCGAAGCCGTGGTGCACAACCGGGCAGTGGTGCCGGTGACACCTGAGGCCCGCGGCGCACGGCTGCTGTCACTGATCAGTCCTCGGATCCTGCGCGGCGTAGCTCGCCTGAAGCCGCCCCTGTGACTCCGAGGGCAAGTTCAGCACTTCGGCGCGGCAACACCCCGGGTCAGAAGCCGGGTTGTTCCTCTCCGACGGCCATCTCCCGCAAGTCGCCATCGCGAGTGCCGCTTTGGGCATGTGAACCTACGTGAAGTGCCGTTGAGTAGCGACACAGGCACCGAAGTGCGCATATCGCCGCAAAGATAGATGAGTTGACCAAACAGCCCAAATCTACCGGCACTTGTCCACAGAATCGCCAAAAGGCCTGTGGATAACCCGAGTTGGTTGTGGATCAAACCTGTGGGCGACAAAAAGTGCCGCATCCGCCGGATGAAATCGAGGTGCACCGGGAGGCGCGACGCGGGCACCCTGACGGGATGGACGAACGACGCACCGTCAAGGTGTCCAAGTACCTGTCGAAGCATCTGCGGCATGAACCCGACCGGATCGGTATCAGTCTCGACCCTCACGGCTGGGTGCCCGTCGACGAGCTGCTGGGGGCTTGCGCCCGGCAGGGCTTCACCATCACCCGGGACGAACTCGACCACGTCGTGGCGGTCAACGACAAGCAGCGCTTCACCGTGGACGGCGATCGCATCCGGGCGAACCAGGGCCACTCCGTCACCGTCGACCTCGGCCTGCCCCGGGCCGAACCGCCCGCGTACCTCTATCACGGCACCGTGGCACGGGCACTGGACGCCATCCGTACCGAAGGGCTCCGGCCCATGTCCCGCCACCATGTCCATCTCTCGCCCGACCGCGAGACGGCGGTCCGTGTCGGCGCCCGGCGCGGCGTCCCGGTCGTCCTCGCCGTGGACGCGGGAGCCATGCACCGGGCAGGGCACTTCTTCCATGTCAGCGCCAACGGGGTATGGCTCACCGACTCCGTGCCGCCGCTCTTCCTGCGCCTGCGTGAATGACGCGTCCCGCAGGATCAGCGCTCCATGCCGCCGAGGCCCGCACGCAGGTCGTCGAGGTTCATGACGGGCTGCAGGCCGATCTTGGAGTCCGCGTGGAACAAGGGTTCCAGGAGCGGTGGCATCTGGGCGGAGTCCTGCATGTCGAACACCATCAGACAGGTGCGCTGACCGTTCTGGACGGTGAAGTACGCCGCTTCGGGCTTGAGCTGCTCGACGACCTCCTCGATCATCTTGGACATGGTTCCGTCGGATACCGAACGGTTTGCCGACTCGGTGTCCATCTGCGCGGTGAGCAGCATCCTCATGACGACTCATTCCTTCCGGCGAACCCCGACCGGCGCCGTGCGCACGCGCGGGCAGGACCGGCCGCGTCCCACTACAGCGTCGCCCGGGCTCCGCCCCCCGGCAACCACTGGCAACCCTCCCCGGCAGCGTTCCTCCTGTGCGCCCGTCCCCAGTGGCCGCCGATGCGCCCCAGAGAGCGCCGTAGAGTCGTGGCCATGACCTCCCCCCGTCGACTGAGCACCGTGATCCTGCCCATCCGCCGCTGGCACGACGGCGGCCGGCCGCTGTGGGTACGCGCCGAGGAGCTGGGATTCCACGCCGCGTACACCTACGACCACCTGGCCTGGCGGACGTTCCGCGACGGCCCGTGGTTCGGAGCCGTACCGACGCTGACAGCCGCGGCCGCAGCCACCGAGCGACTGCGCCTGGGCACGCTCGTCACCTCGCCCAACTTCCGGCACCCGGTGACGCTCGCCAAGGACCTCATCACCTTGGACGACGTCTCCGACGGACGGATCACGCTCGGCATCGGCGCCGGCGGCAACGGCTTCGACGCCACCACGCTGCGCGGGAGCGCCGAGGAGCCGTGGACGCCACGTGAACGCGCCGACCACTTCGACGAGTTCGTCCCGCTGCTCGACCGGCTGCTCCGGGAGCCGTCCGTAACGCAGGAGGGCCGGTTCTACGCCGCGAACGAGGCCCGGAACATCCCCGGCTGTGTACAGCGTCCCCGGCTGCCCTTCGCCGTCGCCGCGACCGGCCCGCGCGGACTGAAGCTCGCGGCACAGTACGGCCAGGCATGGGTGACGACGGGGGACCCCAAGCTGTTCGAGGCCGGTACCCCCGACCAGTCGGTGGCAGCCATCCGCGGCCAGATCACCCGGCTCGGCGCTGCCTGCGAGGAATCCGGCCGGGACGTCTCCGAGCTGGACAAGATCCTTCTCACCGGATTCACGCCTGGCCGTCCCCTGCAGTCCTTCGACGCGTTCGTGGACTTCGCGGGAACGCACTTCGACCTCGGATTCACCGAGATCGTCGTGCACTGGCCGGTGCCGGACTCCGACTTCGCCCTGGACAACGCTCTCTTCGAGCGGATCGCCACCGAGGCACTGGCGCAGTTCGACTGACTGGTCGGCTCACCCTCCGTCCGGACCGGGGACCATCCGGCCGCGGGGTACCGCCTCCCGACCGGGCGGTACCCCGCGAGCCGTCGGCATATGCCGGAGTCAGGTTCCGCAGCTCAAGGACTCGTGCTCTCAGATGTGCGCCCCTCTGCACGCCCGTGCGACTCCGTACGGGAGAATGGCCGGGTGACCTCAGCTATCGACTCGCCTCTGCCTGCCGTGACCCGGCTGATCGCCACCGATCTGGACGGCACCCTCCTACGCGACGACAAGACCTTGTCGGACCGTACGATCGCCGCCCTGTCAGCCGCCGAGGAGGCGGGAATCGAGGTCTTCTTCGTCACCGGAAGGCCCGCCCGCTGGATGGACGTCGTCAGCCCCCATGTGCAGGGCCACGGCATGGCGATCTGCGCGAACGGGGCCGCCGTCGCCGATCTCCACGACGGCCGGCTCCTCAAGGTCTATCCGCTGGACCGCGGTGTCGCACTGGGAGTGGTCGACGCCCTTCGCGAGGCCGCTCCCGGGGTGTCGTTCGCCGTCGAACTGGCCACCGGGATCCACTACGAACCGGCCTACCCCCCGTTCCACATGGACCCGGGTGCCACGGTCGCCGTCGCGGAGAAGCTGCTCCACGAGGAGGCTCCGGGCACCGGTACGCCGGTCCTGAAGGTCCTCGCCCACCACCCCGAACTGGCACCGGACGCCTTCCTCGCGCTGGCCCGCGAACTCGCGGGGGACCGTGCGTCGTTCACCCGGTCCAGCCCCACCGCGCTGCTGGAGATCAGCGGACTCGGGGTCTCCAAGGCCGGCACGCTCGCCGTTTGCTGCGCGGAGCGCGGGATCTCCCCGGACGAGGTGGTCGCGTTCGGGGACATGCCCAACGATGTGGAGATGCTGAGCTGGGCCGGTGCCTCGTTCGCCATGGGCAACGCCCATCCGGCTGCCGTGGCCGCCGCATCCGGCGTGACGCTCACGAACGACGAGGACGGTGTCGCGGTCGTCGTCGAGCGCATCCTCGCCGCCCGCTGAGGCCACACGGAGCAGCCGCTGCAACCGCCCGTGCGGCCCTTCGAGGCATCCCGCGCCGTCAGAGCGGGACCTCCCAGGTCACCGTCGTGCCGCTGCTGTCCTCTCCGGCCCCCGGCCCGAACCAGCTCGCACCGCCCAGCGACTCAGCACGCCTGGCGAGGTTGCGCAGTCCACTGCGCCGCCCGCCGTCCGGAATCCCCACCCCGTCGTCGGCGACCGTCAGCCGTACCGCGTCCCGCCCGTCCGGCAGTACCGCGGTCGCGTCCACCCTCACCTCGACGCGCGAGGCCCTCGCGTGACGGAATGTGTTGGACAGCGCCTCACGCAGCGCCGCGATGAGGTTCTTGCCCGCGAGCTCCCCCACCAGCGAGTCGACCGGTCCCAGGAATCGGTGCGTGGGCATGAAACCCAGGGGCACCGCGGCCATGTTGATCTCCCGCAGCACTCGGGTCCGCAGCCCCGACGGTGCCTCCGCCGGTTCCTGCTGCAGGGCGAAGATGGCGGTACGGATCTCCTGGATGGTCACGTCCAGTTCGTCGACGGCCCGTCCGATGCCCGCTTGCACCTCGGGGACCGGAGAGCGCCGCTGAGCGCCCTCCAGCATGATCCCGGTGGCGAACAGGCGCTGAATGACGAGGTCGTGGAGGTCGCGGGCGATCCGGTCCCGGTCCTCGTAGACGACAAGCCTCTCCCGGTCGCGCTGGGCTTCGGCCAGCTTCAGCGCCAGTGCGGCCTGCGCTGCGAAATGGGTGGCCAGCGTCCGCTCCGCCTGGGTGAACGGCCGGCCGCCGCGGGCCCGCGGGATGGAGAGCGCTCCGAGCACCCGGCCACCGCTTCTCAGAGGGAGCAGCATGTGGGGGCCGAATTGATCGGCGAGCCTGGTGAGCATGCGGGGGTCGGTCGCGGAATCGTCCAGGAACACCTCCTCGCCCCTCAGGAGCGCCGCAACCACGGGGCTCTGCGGCGGAATGATCACTCCGAGGGACGCGGACGGCTTCTCCCCGGCGACGGCGACGATCTCCAGGCCTCCGTCCGCGGCCGGAAGAAGCACGATGCCGACTGCCGCGTCCGCGAGGCGTCGCGCCTGTTCGGCGACGACGGCGAGTGCCTCGTCGGCGTCCCCGCCCGAAAGCAGGGCGGTCGTGACGGCCACCGAGCCGTCGATCCACTGCTCCCGCTGTCGGGCCGCCTCGTACGTCCGTGCGTGCCCGATGGCGATCCCGGCCTCCGTGGCCAGCACACGCAGCATGTGCAGTTCGTCGTCGCCGAACGCGTCCCCACCGTGCTTCTCCATCACGTAGAGGTTGCCGAAGATCTTGCCCTGGACCCGGATCGGAACCCCGAGGAATGTGCGCATCTTCGGGTGGGCGGCCGGGAAGCCGGCGAAACGCGGGTCGGCCGCCAGATCCTCCAGCCGAATGGGCACGCCCTCCTGGATCAGCGCGCCCAGGAGGCCGGTGTGCCCGTCGGGCGGGCGGCCGATAGCCCGGGCGACGTCCTCGGGCACCCCATGGGTGATGAAGTCGCAGAGGCTCTCACCGGGCCTTTCGACGACTCCGATGGCCGCATAGCGGGCGTGCGCGAGTTCCGCCGCGGTCTCACAGATGCGCTCGAGGGTGGAGTGGAGCTCGAGGCCCGTCCCGACGGACCTCGTTGCTTCCAGCAGTTGCGGGACGCGTGCGGTCAGTTCCGCGGAGAGCCCTCGCAGGCTCCCGGTGGTCTGCTGCGCGGCTCCGGGTGAGTCCTTCGGATCCTGCTCGGGCATGACCCGAGCCTAGTAAGCACCGAATAGTCCCGAAAGTCGGAATCCGGAGCAGCCCGCCTCCTCATGCCCGTACGGGCACCGGCCCCATCCGCTCCGGCTCGGCGCGCACCGGCTCCTGTTCACGTTCGAGCATCCGGCGCAGAGGACCGTCCTGCGCCGCCAGAGCGGCGTACGGACCCTGCTGCACCACCCGGCCCCCGTCCAGCACCAGGACCTCGTCCACCGCGTCGAGCCCGGCCAGCCGATGGGTGATCAGCACGGTCGTACGCCCCTGAGTGGCCGCAAGCAGGTCCGCGGTCAGCGCGTCCGCCGTCGCCAGGTCGAGGTGCTCCGCGGGCTCGTCGAGCACGAGTACGGGGAAGTCGGCCAGGAGCGCACGGGCCAGCGCCAGCCGCTGCCGCTGGCCGCCCGACAGCCGGGCCCCGTGTTCACCCACCATCGTGTCGAGGCCGTCGGGCAGCGACTGGGCCCAGTCCAGCAGCCGGGCCGCGGCGAGAGCGTCCCGCAGCTGCGCGTCCGTCGCCCCGGTGCGGGCCAGCCGCAGATTCTCGCGGATGGAGCTGTCGAAGACGTGAGCGTCCTGGGCACACAGCCCGACGAAGGACCGGACCGTGTCCCCGTCCAGCGCCGAGGCTTCGACACCGCCGAGACGGTACGTCCCTTCCCGGGCGTCCAGGAAGCGGAGCAGAACCTGGGCGAGTGTGGTCTTTCCCGAACCCGACGGGCCCACGACAGCGACCCGCTTGCCGCGATGCAGCGTCAGATCCAGGGAGTGCAGCGCATCGCGCTCCGAACCCTCGTACCGGGCCGACAGCCCGCGCACGTCGAGCGGGAAGGGCGAGACGGGCGCCTCGGCCGGATCGGCCGGTTCCTCGACCTGCACAGGGGCATCCAGCACCTCGAAGACCCGCTCCGCGCTCCGCTCGACCCGCTGCCGGTACTGCACCGCGAGCGGCAGTCCCGTCACGGCCTCGAACGCCGCGAGAGGCGTGAGGACGACCACGGCGAGTTCCACTCCTGCCAGCCGTCCGTCCGACACCGCCGGCAGCGCGAAGATCGCCGCCCCTACGACCGTGAGCCCGCAGATCAGGGCGGAGAGCCCGCCGCCCAATGCGGTCGCGGTCGCCGCGCGCGAAGCGATCCGCGTGAGGACGCCGTCCGCCGTGCGCACCTGCTTCTTACGGGCGGGCAGCGCACCCGCGACGGTGAGCTCGGCCGTCCCGACGAGAAGGTCGGCGACCCGCACAGCCAGTGCGGCCCGGGCAGGGGCCAGTTGGCGCTCGGCGCGCCGGGCGCAGGCGCCGCTCAGCCACGGCACGCCCAGGCCTGCGAGGAGCAGTCCGGCGGCCAGCACGGCGCCCGCCTCCGGCAGCATCCAGCCGGTGAAGGCGACCGATCCCAACCCGACCGCCAGCGCGGTTCCCGCGGGCAGCAGCCAGCGCAGCCAGTAGTCCTGCAAGGCGTCCACGTCGGAGACCAGCCGGGACAGCAGGTCGCCACGCCGCGTGGCTCGAAGACCGGCGGGCGCTACGCGTTCCAGCCCGCGGTACACAGCCACCCGGAGCTCGGCGAGCATCCTGAGCACCGCATCGTGGGACACCAGCCGCTCCGCGTAGCGGAAGACGGCCCGGCCGATACCGAAGGCCCGGGTCGCCGTAACGGCGACCATCAGATACAGCACCGGGGGCTGCTCGGAGGCGCGCGAGATCAGCCATCCGGATACGGCCATGAGTCCGACGGACGACCCCACGGCGAGGCTGCCCAGCAGCAGAGCCAGACCCAGCTTCCCGTGCTGGGAACCGGCGGCCTCCCTGACCCGGGCGAACACGCGGCCGCCGGCCCTGGGCGCCGTGTCCTTGAGCGACACGGCGGTGTTCTGGAGCGACGCGGGCTCCCCCGCGCTCAGGCGCTCGATGCCGTCCGGGACATCTGAGGCGGCGGGAACACCCGAAGCCGTCCCACTTCCCTGGCCCTTCCGCCCGGGCAGCGCCCCGCACGTTCCCGGTTCCAGCGTCACCACCCGGTCCGCGACCGAGAGGAGCGCCGGCCGGTGCACGACCAGCAGCACGGTGCGTCCCGCGGCAAGCCTCCGTACCGCGTCGACGATGCCGGCCTCCGTTTCGCCGTCCAGACTCGCCGTCGGCTCGTCGAGCAGCAGCAGGGGCCGGTCGGCGAGGAAGGCCCGCGCCAGCGCGAGCCGCTGCCGCTGTCCCGCGGAGAGTCCAGCGCCGTCCTCGCCCAGCGGTGTCTCCGCGCCGTCCGGCAGCGCCGCGACGAAGTCGTACGCCCCTGCCTCCCGCAGTGCGGCCATGACCGCTGCGTCGTCCGAGTCCGGGCGGGCCAGGCGTACGTTCTCCGCGATCGTCCCGGCGAAGAGATGGGGGCGCTGAGGCACCCAGGCGATCTGCTCACGCCAGCGTTCGGGGGAGAGGGCGGAGAGATCGGTTCCGCCGACCCGCACCCGCCCCTCGTCGGGCGCCGTGAAACCCAGCACCACGCTGAGGAGCGTGGACTTGCCTATCCCGCTGGGACCGACCAGAGCGACTGTTTCCCCGGGCTCGACCACGAGGGAGGCGGCGTCCAGCGAGGGCTCGGTCCGGCCCTGGTGCCGGACCGTCACCCTCTCCAGCTCAAGCCGCAGCGACTGCGGCACGTCCTGGGAGCCGGCGGCCGTGGGCTCGGTCTCCAGCACCGCGAAGATCTCCTCCGCGGCCGAGAGGCCCTCGGCGGCCGCGTGGTACTGAGCGCCGACCTGTCGGATCGGCAGATAGGCCTCCGGCGCCAGGATGAGAACCACCAGCCCCGTGTAGAGGTCGAGCTCTCCGTGGACGAGCCGCATCCCGATCGTTACCGCGACCAGCGCCACGGAGAGAGTCGCCAGCAGCTCCAGGGCGAAGGAGGACAGAAAGGCGATCCGGAGGGTCTTCAGCGTGGCCTGGCGGTACTGCGAGGTGATGTTGCGGATCGATTCGGCCTGCGCCTTGGCTCTGCCGAAGACCTTCAGCGTCGGCAGCCCGGCGACCACGTCGAGGAAGTGCCCGGAGAGACGTGACAGCAGCTTCCACTGGTGATCCATCCGGGACTGGGTGGCCCAGCCGATCAGAATCATGAAGAGCGGAATCAGCGGCAGCGTCACCACGATGATTGCCGCCGACACCCAGTCCTCGGTGACGATACGAGCCAGCACCGCCACCGGAACGACAACCGCGAGGCCCAGCTGCGGGAGATAGCGCGAGAAGTAGTCGTCGAGGGCGTCGACACCCCGCGTGGCCAGAGCGATCAGCGACCCGGTGCGCTGCCCGTTCAGCCAGTCCGGCCCCAGGCCGGAAGCCCGTTCCATGAGCCGGCCGCGCAGTTCGGACTTGACCGCGGCACTCGCCCTGTACGCGGCCAATTCGGTGAGCCAGGCCACGAATGCCCGCCCCAGCGCGACAGCGGCGAGCAGGAGCAGTGGTGTGCGGAGCCCGGCAACGGACAGACCGTCCTCGAACCCGCCCACCACCACTTCGGCGACGAGCATGGCCTGGGCGATGACCAGAGCGGCTCCGAGGAGGCCCAGTGCCACCACTGCCGCCAGGAAGAACCGGGTGGCCCGGGCGTACCGGAGCAGACGCGGGTCGATCGGTTTCACGTGAAACAGCTCCCCAGTGAGCTCATGTCATTCACTCAGCCAGTTCGGTGCGCAGGGCACGTTCAGTACGTCGCATCAGCACATTCACCGCGCAGCGGCATGTTCAGTGCGCATCCGCGATGTGGTGCGTGCCGATGCGCTTGCGGAATACCCAGTACGTCCAGCCCTGGTACAGGAGCACCACCGGTGTCGCGATCCCGGCGCACCAGGTCATGATCTTGAGGGTGTAGGGACTGGATGAGGCGTTGGAGACCGTCAGGTTCCAGGCGTCGTTCAGCGAGGACGGCATGACGTTCGGGAAGAGCGTCAGGAAGAGCATCGCGACCGCCGCCGCGATGGTCACGCCGGAGAACGCGAAGGACCAGCCCTCGCGTCCCGCCGCGACGGCACCGATGGCCACCACCAGCGACACCACGGCGATGATCATCGCCGCCAGGCTCCGGCCGTTGCCGTTGTCGGCCTGGGTCCAGACGAGGAAGCCCAGCGCGAGCACCGCGGTGGCCAGGCCCAGCTTGAAGGCCAGCCCGCGTGCCCGCGCCCTGATGTCCCCGACGGTCTTGAGTGCGGCGAACACCGACCCATGGAATGTGAAGAGGAACAGCGTCACCAGCCCGCCCAGGACGGCGTAAGGGTTGAGCAGGTCCCAGAGGTTGCCGACGTACTCCATGTCGGCATCGATCTTCACGCCGCGGACGATGTTCCCGAAGGCCACACCCCAGAGAACGGCCGGAACCAGCGAGGTCCAGAAGATCGCGTGTTCCCAGTTGGCCTGCCAGCGCTCCTCGGGCCGCTTCGCCCGGTACTCGAACGCCACTCCGCGCACGATCAGGCAGAGCAGGATGACCAGCAGGGGCAGATAGAAGCCTGAGAACAGGGTGGCGTACCACTCCGGGAAGGCGGCGAAGGTCGCGCCGCCCGCGCTGAGCAGCCATACCTCGTTCCCGTCCCAGACCGGCCCGATCGTGTTGATCAGAACCCGGCGTTCCTTACGGTCACGGGCCAGCAGCTTGGTGAGGACCCCGATACCGAAATCGAATCCCTCCAGGAAGAAGTAGCCGGTCCACAGGACGGCGATGAGCACGAACCAGACGTCGTGGAGTTCCATCTCTCAGCTCCGCTTGATCTCAGTAGGAGAAGGCCATCGGCCGGTCGGCGTCCTGGTCATGGCCGCCGATCCGGGTGGGCGGGTTGAGGTCGGCCTCGGTGAGTTCGGGCGGTCCGGCCTTTACGTACTTCAGGAGGAGCTTGACCTCGATGACGGCGAGCACCGCGTAGAGCGCCGTGAAGCCGATCATGGAGGTGAGGATCTCCCCCTGCGAGACCCCCGGAGAGACCGCGTCGCGGGTCTGGAACACCCCGTACACCACCCAGGGCTGGCGCCCCATCTCGGTGAAGATCCAGCCCCAGGAATTGGCGATCAGGGGGAAGAGCATGGTCCAGAGGGCTGTGATCCAGTAGAGCTTGGCGAGCTTCGGGCTCAGCGCCTTGTTCCTGAACAGGACCAGATTCGGCACCTCGTCCTCGCCGGTGCGCAGCGCCGGCGGCAGCAGGAACTTCCGCCGCGTCAGCCACAGCCCGAGCAGACCGAGGCCGAAGGACGCCATGCCGAAGCCGATCATCCAGCGGAAGCTCCAGAAGGCGACCGGGATGTTGGGGCGGTAGTCACCGGGCCCGTAGGTCTCCTGCAACTGCTTGTTGATGTCGTTGATGCCCGGCACGTACGAGGTGAAGGTGTTGTCCGCGAGGAAGGAGAGCACTCCGGGTACGGAGACCTCGACGTCGTTGTGTCCTTCGGCGACGTCGCCGACCGCGAAGAGCGAGAAGGGGGCGCCGTCCTCGCCCTCCCACAGGGCCTCGGCCGCGGCCATCTTCATCGGCTGCTGCTTGAACATCACCTTGCCGAGCGTGTCTCCACTGACCGCGGTGAGCATGCCTGCTGCCACCACCGTGACCAGCCCGACCCGCAGCGAGGTGCGCATCACCCGGATGTGCTTCTTGCGGGCGAGGTGGAAGGCGGAGATGCCGACCATGAAGGCGCCACCGACGAGGAAGGCCGCCGTGATGGTGTGGAAGAACTGGGTGAGCGCGGTGTCCTGGGTGAGCACCTTCCAGAAGTCGGTGAGCTCGGCACGGCCGCGTTCCTCGTTGATCCGGTAGCCGACCGGGTGCTGCATCCAGGAGTTGGCGGCCAGGATGAAGAACGTCGAGAGGACCGTGCCGATGGACACCATCCATATACAGGCGAGATGGATCTTCTTCGGCAGCTTGTCCCAGCCGAAGATCCACAGGCCGATGAAGGTGGACTCGAAGAAGAACGCGATCAGCGCCTCGAAGGCGAGCGGGGCGCCGAAGACGTCACCGACGAACCGCGAGTAGTCGGACCAGTTCATCCCGAACTGGAACTCCTGGACGATGCCCGTGACCACGCCCATGGCGATGTTGATCAGGAAGAGCTTGCCCCAGAACTTGGTGGCCTTGAGGTACTTCTCGTTTTCCGTGCGCACCCAGGCGGTCTGCAGGCCGGCGGTGAGCGCGGCGAGAGAGATCGTCAGAGGGACGAACAGGAAGTGGTAGACGGTGGTGATGCCGAACTGCCATCGCGCCAGAGTCTCTGGTGCCAGAGCCAGGTCCACGACTCTTCTCCTTACGTCGCCGTGATCACAGCCGCAGGTTGCCCGGTCAATCCACCCGATCACGGGAGGAAACGGGGCGCGCTTGTGAACGCGTTCACATTCACAAGCATTATGGCGCACATGTCTTCGAAGCCATCGGGTGGGGGGTGCTTTCCGGCCGACCCGGCCGAGCCAGCCGAAACCGGACAGCCCTGAGGCACGGACGCAGCGGCTTCCAGGACACGGCCCCGGCTGCCTGACGGGCACGAAAAGAGCGGTGGCCCCTCACCTCGGCGATCGAGGCAAGGGGCCACCGGAGGCCCGTCGGGCGGACGCGCCGCTACCGCTCCTGCCGGAAGGACTCCGCGACCTTCAGGAACACGTCGTTGGCCTCGGCCTCGCCGATCGTGACCCGCACACCCTCACCCGCGAACGGCCGCACGACCACGCCCGCCCGCTCGCAGGCACCGGCGAAGTCGAGCGTGCGGTCCCCGAGCCGCAGCCAGACGAAGTTCGCCTGGGACTCCGGAACGGTCCAGCCCTGCCGCACGAGCCCGTCGTACACCCGGGAGCGCTCGCCGATCAGCGACCCGACCCGCCCCAGCAGCTCGTCCTCGGCACGGAGCGAGGCGACAGCGGCGTCCTGGGCGACCTGGCTGACGCCGAAGGGGACGGCCGTCTTGCGCAGCGCGGCGGCCACGGGCTCGTGCGCCACCGCGAAGCCGACCCGCAGACCCGCGAGGCCGTACGCCTTGGAGAAGGTCCGGAGCACCGCGACATTGGGCCGGTCCCGGTAGATCTCGATGCCGTCCGGCACATCGGCGTCCCGGATGAACTCCTTGTACGCCTCGTCGAGCACGACCAGGACGTCGTCCGGGACGCGGTCCAGGAACCGCTCCAGCTCCGCCCGGCGCACCACCGTGCCGGTCGGGTTGTTCGGATTGCAGACGAAGATCATCCGCGTCCGGTCGGTGACCGCGTCGGCCATGGCGTCGAGATCGTGCACCTCACCGCGGGTCAGCGGCACCTTGACCGACGTCGCACCGCTGACCTGCGTGATGATCGGGTACGCCTCGAACGAGCGCCAGGCATAGATGACCTCGTCCCCCGGGCCCGAGGTGGCCTGGAGCAACTGCTGAGCGACACCGACCGAGCCCGTACCGGTGGCCAGATGGGAGACCGGCACACCGAATCGGTCGGCCAGCTCGTTCATCAGACCGGTACAGGCCATGTCGGGGTACCTGTTGAAGGCGGCGGCCGCGGCGAGCACCGACTCCATGACGCCGGGCAACGGGGGATACGGGTTCTCGTTGGAGGACAGCTTGAAGGCAACCGGTCCCTCCGCGGACGCCGGCTTGCCCGGCACATACGCAGGGACGCCGTCCAGCTCGGCGCGCAGCTTGGGGCTCGTCTCGCTCACCGCAGGTCCTCCTCGACCATCCGTACACATCAATACTGCTCACCATATGAGGATTGGGCACCCGTGCGAACGGCCAGGATCCGAAATCGCTCCCTGCGGCCGGAAACGCCTGCCATGCACCGCTTCGGAAGGGGGAGCGCCGCCGATTCCGCCGCGCGCCGGTCGCTCACTCCGTGGCGCGCATCCCTCGAACAGGTGAGTTGAGACCTCTTCGAGACATGGGTCATACAGCAGGTTCACGCGCGTCGATGCATGACACATTAATCCTGAAGCCCTCAACACCCTTGATTCGCAAGGCATTTACACCTTTATGATCATGCAGAAACGTGCCTGTCAACGTGCGCATATGCGACCGGCCCAACCCGGCATCGGAGCCCTACTATCGGCTCGCCATGACAGCAGCAGGGAAGCACCAGGTGAGCCGGACAGAGACGCCCCGGCGCAGCGGCCGGCAGGGACGGGCGGGGATCCGGGACGTAGCCGCGGCGGCCGGAGTCTCCATCACGACCGTGTCCGACGCACTCAACGGCAAGGGCAGGCTCCCGGACGCCACCCGCCGCCATGTCCGCGAGGTCGCCGAACGGCTGGGCTACCGCCCGTCCGCGGCGGCCCGAACCCTCCGTACCGGCAAGTCGGGGCTCATCGGCCTGACCGTGACCACGTACGGGGATGAACCTTTCACCTTCACCGAATTCGCGTACTTCGCGGAGATGGCGAGAGCCGCCACATCGGCCGCGCTCGCCCGTGGCTACGCGCTCGTGATCCTTCCCGCCACCTCACGCCACGACGTCTGGTCGAACGTCGCACTCGACGGGACGGTCGTCATCGACCCCTCCGACCAGGACCCGGTCGTCACCGAACTCGTACGCCAAGGGCTGCCCGTCGTCTCCGACGGACGCCCGGCAGGCACGCTTCCGGTCACCGCCTGGGTCGACAACGATCACCGGGCGGCCGTACTCGACCTCCTGGATCACCTCGCGGCCGCGGGAGCCCGCCGTATCGGGCTGCTGACCGGCACCACCACCGACACGTACACCCGCCTCTCCACCACCGCCTACCTCCACTGGTGCGAGCGGGTCGGCCAGGACCCGGTCTACGAGTCCTATCCGGCCCACGACCCCTGCGCCGGCGCCGTGGCCGCAGACCGCCTCCTCGCCCGTCCTGACCGCCCTGACGCCGTCTACGGGCTCTTCGACCCCAACGGCACCGATCTGCTGGCCGCGGCACGCCGCTACGGCCTGCGGGTCCCTGAGGACCTCCTGCTGGTCTGCTGCAGCGAATCCACCGTGTACGCGTCGACCGAACCCCCCATCACCACGCTCTCACTGAAGCCCCGCAGAATCGGCACGGCGGTCGTCCAGCTCCTCATCGACGCGATCGAAGGGGTCGAACACGACGGTCCGGTGGAGCAGGTGATACCGACGGAGCTCATCGTCCGGACGTCCTCTCAGCGGCGTCCGCCGCGCACCACGGTCAGCCCTCCGCGGTCACCTGCCGGGGACTGATCGGATTAATCCGGACCAAACGGCCGATGAACCGGGTGTGCGCACGGATTCACCACCCCTGGTGCGTCACACAGCACGATCCGCATTCCTATGATGGGCGCACGACACCGCGGACCACCTCTACCAGGCAGGGCCCGTCAGGTGTACGGAGGCGCGACGGTGGTGGAGGGGTCGATGACTCAGGGGGCCGGTCAGGAACCCGTAGTGCGGACAGCGACGTTGCGCGACTTCCGCGTACCGCCGTATGCGCAGGTGCCGATGCCCCCGCCCTTGCCGCACCCCGGCAACGCCGCGGTGGGCGACGAGCCGCCGGAGGGGTACACCCCCACCGAGCGCGATCTGCCCGTGATCAACCGCGGCGACACCGTCCAGGTGCAGGCCGTGCCGGAGGCCCGGTCCGCCGGTGAATCCGGCCGCGGTCCGCTGTACGTCGTCGGCGACGTCCACGGCTATCTGGAGGAGCTCCTGGCCGCCTTGGGCGAGCAGGGCCTCGTCGACGCCGATGGCCGGTGGGCGGCCGGCAACGCCAGGCTCTGGTTCCTCGGCGACTTCACCGACCGCGGACCGGACGGCATCGGCGTCATCGATCTCGTCATGCGCCTCTCCGCGGAGGCGGCGGCGGCCGGCGGGTACTGCAAGGCACTCATGGGCAACCACGAACTGCTTCTGCTCGGCGCGAAGAGGTTCGGCGGCACCCCGGTGAACTCCGGCGCCGGAACCGCGACCTTCCAGGCCGCCTGGCTGCTCAACGGCGGCCAGAAGACGGACATGGAGCGGCTCCAGGACGTCCACCTCCAGTGGATGGCCCGGCTCGACGCGGTCGTCGAGGAGGACGGACATCTGCTCATGCACTCCGACACGACGGCCTACCTCGACTACGGATCCACCATCGAGGACGTCAACGACACGGTGCACGCCATTCTCACGCGGAACGACGCCGATGAGTGCTGGGATCTCTTCCGCAAGCTCACCAAGCGGTTCGCCTTCCGCGACGAGGGCGGCGCACAGGCCGTTCGCGAACTGATGGCGACATATGGCGGGCAGCGCGTCGTCCATGGCCACAGCCCCATTCCGTATCTGCTCGGCGAGGTCGGATCGGAGGAGGGCGAGGACGTGCCACGGCCCGTGGTGGATGGCCCCCACGTCTACGCGGAAGGGCTCGCCATCGCCATGGACGGCGGAGTGACCATGGCCGGAAAGCTACTGGTCGTCCAACTTCCCCTGCATGACTGACGGTCGCCGGGGAAGACGCATCACGACCTGACACCGTCGGCGGCTGGGCCTATTTCCGGAAACCCTCTGTCACCCTGTGCCGTAGGCGCTCTACCATCGGCGTATCAGTAGCAGGCTCTCCTCCGTTTCCGCCTGATCACCCGGCCCGCACGGCCGGTCAGGCCCTACGGAGCATCGGGGGATGCACATGAAAAGCGCTCCGCACCTGCTGGCCGAGGACCGACCCGAGTACGAGCGGATCCTTGCCGACGCACTGCGTCATGCTCACGAACGACCGGATCTGGACGGTGTCGGCGAGCGTCTCAACACGGAACAGCTGCGGACGATGGCGCTCGACGCCACGCCCCTGATCACCGCGGCCGCCGCCACCGAGTACGAGCACTATGTGAAGGTCCGCGGCGAGCTGCGCGGGCCGGAAGACCCTGATGCCCACGCATCCGTCCTCGGATCCGCCACCGACGAGGCCGCGCCCACGGGCGCCGGTACCCTCGCGGTGATCACCGTGCTGGCACCCGTCCTCGCGGGTACGGCCGCATTGATATTCCTGCTGGTCGGGTACCCCCTGAAGGCGCTCAGCCCTGCCCCGGCCTTCGCCGGGACCATGGTCGCCGCCGGGTGGTTCTTCGCGGCCGTCGCCGCCGCGGCCATCCTCTTCGCCGCGGTGGGACTCCTCGTCACCGCCCTGCGCAACGGCGCCACCGCGCTGCCCGCCGTGGACGAGGAGGAGGAACTGCCGGAGGACGTGGCACGCGCCCGGGAGGCCTGGCGCCACGCCCTGCTGGAACGCGGCATCCTGCCCTTCCTCCGGGACGCGCTGGCCGACCCGACCGCGGGTGCCGCCTCCCGGACACCACACCGTTCGGCCAATCGGATCCCGAAGATCGGCTACAGCAGACCGGACTTCTCCGGGCCGGAGGACGGCCCCTCGGCCGGCCCCCGCCCCACCTTCACCAGCCCCGACTTCACCAGCCCGGACTTCGGCGGCCCCGAACATCAGCCGGAGTGATCCGGCCGGGCACGGAGGCACCCGCGCCGGAAC
>NZ_JBHWZS010000062.1:0-34566 GCF_042728155.1 Streptomyces sp. NPDC060209 | reverse complement strand
GGCACAGTGCCTGCGGGCCGTTCCGTCTGTCGCGGGGAGTGTGCGTGCCTCAGAGGAGCTTCCGCGCGGCCCGTCTCAGGTCGTACTCATGGATGATCGCCTTGGCGTGGCCGTAGGTGAGGTCGTGTTCGCTCCGCAGCCAGCTGACCTTCTCCTCGAAGCGGAAGAGAGAGGGGCCTTCGTCGACGGTGCGGAGCCAGTCCGCGATGTCGCGGCCGGTGCAATGAGGGATCCGGGAGAGCAGGTTGCGATGGGTTTCTTCGGAGAAGACTTGAGACATCGGCGCCTCCGACGCAGTACGCGTTGCTGGTCCTTCCCGACACCGTGCCCGAGTGTCGGCGTGTTGGCAACCATCCGGTGGGGGCGCGTAGGGTCACGGCGTGCTCGATACCACCCCACTGATCACCGCCGTGGACCGATTCGCCGACCGCCTGCGGAGCACCCCGCAGAGCCGGCTGCAGCACGGCGTGGCCGCCGAGGCCCTGGTGACGGCCAGGGAGCTGTCCACCCGTGCCCAGCGCGCCGAAGCGCCGGACCGGGAGCCGAGGATCATGCCGGACGCCGGGATATTCGCGGTCGGTGACCAACTCGCGGTCGCGGGCCGGGATCTGGCCGTGGCACTGGAAACGGCCTCGTCCCAGGAGCTGGACGAGGCCGTGCGGCGTGTCGAGGAGGCGGCTGTGCGGGCTTTCGCACCCGGGCCGCGCTAGAACGAGGCGATGACGCGGTCGGCGAGGATGTAGACGTTCTCCTTGCCGCACGAGAACGTCAGCGCATAGGCGCCGGAGACCCCGGAACCGCCAAGCAGCACCGGCTGCTCACCGGAGCGCAGCGAGTCGGCGAGCCGCTCCGCGGTCTCCCGGTGGCCCGGGGTCATACAGAGCGTGGTGCCGTCGGCGAAGACGTACACGTCGAGCGTCCCGAGGGGGCCGGGGCGCACGTCGGTGAGCTCCGTACCGGTATCGGCGAGCCGCTCCAGGCGATTCACGGTACGCTCATGGTCGGTGACAGCGGGTGTCTGCACGGGGACGAAGTCCGGGTGCGAGGGGTGGCGGCGACGGGCCGCGGCCAGCTCCGGTGAGTCCTCGGTGAACTCCGCGTACTCGGTCACTCCGGCCACCTCGGGCAAGTCGGTGAGCTCTGCCAGCTCCGCCAGCTCGTCCAGGGCCTCATCGGCTTCGAGGCCCATCGCCTCCAGGCCCGCGAAGTCGGACTGCCGGGGCATGAAGAACGGTGCGTCATCGCCGAGCCCGCCCAGCAGGGACGGGGCGTCGGCGGCGTCGCGCGCCTCCTGGGCCGCCCAGAAGGCGCGGGCCTCGGCAAGCTCCCGCTCCCGCTCCTCGGCGAGTGCGTCGGCGACGGCCGCGCGTATCTCCTCGGCGGGTGTGCCGGCGCTCCGGTTCTGCTGCTCGGGCACGGATGCGTGAAGGCTTCGTCCTTCCGCCAGCTCCGTGCGCAGGGCTGTGACCTGCTTGCGCAGCCCGTGAGCAGCGTGCAGAGCGGCGGCGCCGACAGCCGTGGCAGCGGCGGTGGTCAGCAACAGGGCAAACGGCATGGCGCTCACTGACATACTCCCGGTTTCAATCGACACCCCCGACTTCCTACATCAGCTTGTCCTGTACTGGCACCTGCTGTCAGTGCATTACGTCACGAATTGGACAGGTCTTTGGGCCTGGTGTTTAGCTCTGTGGCTGGTGTGACCTGCAGAAACGACTCTCCCCCGGGACGCAGATCACATCCTGGGGGAGATTCGGTCACGATCGGAGCTCGGCCCGATTCAAGAAGGCCCCCGTGCGGGAGGGCTGAGCCGGTCCGGGCCGGGTTCGGGCGCCGTACGCCAACCCTCCGCTACGGCTCAGCTCAGCCGCTCGATGACCATGGCCATGCCCTGGCCGCCGCCCACGCACATCGTCTCCAGGCCGAACTGCTTGTCGTGGAACTGCAGGCTGTTGATCAGCGTGCCGGTGATGCGGGCGCCGGTCATGCCGAAGGGGTGGCCGACGGCGATCGCGCCACCGTTGACGTTGACCTTGTCCAGCGGCAGGCCGAGGTCCCGGTAGGACGGGATGACCTGGGCGGCGAACGCCTCGTTGATCTCGGCCAGGTCGATGTCGTCGATGGTCAGCCCGGCGCGCTTGAGCGCCTGCTTGCTGGCCTCGACCGGCCCGTAGCCCATGATCTCGGGCGAGAGGCCGGAGACACCGGTCGAGACGATGCGGGCCAGCGGGGTCAGACCCAGCTCGCGCGCCTTGGTGTCGGACATGATCACGAGTGCGGCGGCGCCGTCGTTGAGCGGGCAGCAGTTGGCCGCGGTGACGAGTCCGTCGGGGCGGAAGACCGGCTTCAGGCCCTGCACGCCCTCCAGGGTGACACCCGCGCGCGGGCCGTCGTCCTGGGAGACGACCGTGCCGTCCGGCGTCGTCACCGGGGTGATCTCGCGCTCCCAGAAGCCGTTCTTGATGGCTGCCTCGGCGAGGTTCTGCGACCGGACGCCGAACTCGTCCATGTCCTGGCGGGTGACGCCCTTGGTCCGTGCCAGGTTCTCCGCGGTCTGCCCCATGGAGATGTACGCGTCCGGGACGATGCCGTCCTCGCGCGGGTCGGTCCAGCTCGCACCGGTCTCCTCGGCGCGGGCGGCGGTACGGGCCTCGGCCTCGGCGAAGAAGGGGTTGTGCGTGTCCGGGATGCTGTCGGAGTTGCCCTTCACGAAGCGGGACACCATCTCGACACCGGCGGAGATGAAGACGTCGCCCTCACCGGCCTTGATGGCGTGCAGCGCCATGCGGCTGGTCTGGAGCGAGGACGAGCAGTAGCGGGTGACCGTGCAGCCGGGGAGGTGGTCCATCCCCATCTGGACGGCGATGATGCGGCCCAGATTGTTGCCCTGCTCGCCGCCGGGAAGGCCGCAGCCGAGCATCAGGTCATCGATGTCCCTGGGGTCCAGCTCGGGGACCTTGGCCAGCGCGGTCTGGATGATGGTCGCGGTCAGGTCGTCCGCGCGCAGGTCCTTGAGGGACCCCTTGAAGGCCCGGCCGATGGGCGAGCGGGCAGCAGAGACGATCACGGCTTCGGGCATCACGCGGCTCCATGAGGGCTGGAAGGCAGGAAGGCTGGGCTGCCTTGGAAGTTACCCGGACGTATAGCCGAGGTCACCCAACATGCGATGTGATGCGGGCCTCTTTTCTAAGCAACCGCTCAGTCGCCCGATTTATCGGCGGCGGCAGCGCGGCCGTCCTCCAGCAGCGCTGCCGCGTACGGGCCGGCCTCCGGAGCAGTCGTCAGGCGCCGCGAGCGGTGCGCTTGCGGCCGAGGAGGAGGCGCCGGCCGGGGAGCTCCACCAGCTGGTAGAGCAGTGCCGCTCCGGCCAGGGCGACCGCGAACGACAGGGCGGTCACGCCCAGGGCGGGTATGGGGTCGAGCTTCGGCGCGTCGCCGACGATCAGCCGCATGCCCTGGAGCACCAGGACGTGGATCATGTAGAAGGCGAACGACCACTCGCCCAGCTTCACCATGCGCCGGCCGCGCCACATCGACGGCAGCCCCTTGATGTCGGCGACTGCTCCCGCCGCGATCAGCAGGGTGAAGCCGAGGACGGTGGTCGCGGCGTACGCCTCGGAGATCAGCGGGGCCATGAAGTAGCCGATCAGGGCCACGGCCAGGGAGCCCTCCAGGCCGGGGCCGCGCCAGCGGCCGAGCTGGACGAGCCGGGCCACGGCGACGCCGATCACGAACTCGGGGAACCGAGCGAGCGGGAAGGCGTACGGGACCACCCCGGTGTCCAGGGACCGGTTGACCACGGGCAGGACCATCACCGTGAGGATGCAGAGGGTCACCAGCACGGTCAGCGCCTTGGGGCCCAGTCGGCGCAGGACCGCGTACAGGGCCGGGAAGCAGGCGTAGAAGAACGCCTCGCAGACCAGTGACCAGCTGACCGTGTTGACGCCGTGCCACCAGTCGTTCGTCCAGGCGTTCAGCAGCAGGAAGTTCGCGGCGACCTCCCGGTAGCCGCCCGTGGGCTTCAGGACCGGCAGCACCGTGAAGGCCAGAGCCAGTGCCAGGAGCGTGGTGACCACATGGACCGGGTAGATCCGGGCAAGTCGGCGCCGCCAGAACGACACGACCTTGTCACCGGGACGGGCCGACCAGGCCAGGACGAATCCGGAGAGGACGAAGAAGAAGGTCACGCCGACCGCGCCGGGCGCGAACGCCCACTTCACGAACGTCTGTCCGCCGTCGTCGAAGTACCGGAAGTTCTTCATGTGGAAGAGGAAGACGACCAGGGCCGCAGCCCAGCGCATCCCTGTGAGAGACGGCAGGTTCCTGCCGTTCTGCGCTATCTCTGTCTGTCGTGTCTCTGCGGCCGGTGCGGTGCCCTGCGAAGGGACCGGTGCGGTGGCCTGCGAAGGAGGTGGGACCGTGGCGGACAAGGGTGGCTCCCGTTCATGGCGGTGCGGATCAGCACCCGCGCAGCAGGCACGGCGCCCCCACGCTGGCGGACATCGTACGACCTGCCGCTCATGTCCTTGAGCGCGTGACGCCCAGGCCTGGACCCCGCGGGCACCGCCGCCCCGGGTCACCCGTCCGGAACAGTGCTCACGCGGGCCGCCAGGAGGCCCCGGCTCCGGGCGGCGGGCCCTCGCCCGCGTCCTCGTGCCGGACCGGCTCCGTGTGTGCCGGCAGCCTCCGCCTGCGCCGGTGTTTGAGCAGTGCCCACGGGGCCCGGGCTCCGGTCACCTCGGTGCCCGCCTCCCGGGCGGCGCGGGAGGCCGCCTTGGCGACCGGCAGCATGCCCTCGCGGCGAGAGCCGTCCAGATGGTCGGACTCCGGCCACAGGCCGAGGGACGCGCACAGGGTCGGCAGCATCGCCATCGCGGCGGTCGCGTACCCCTCGGCCGAGGGGTGGTAGTTGTCGGGGCCGAAGAGCTCCCTGGGGTTCGCCTCGAACTCCGGACCGAGCAGGTCTCCCAGTGAGACCGTCCGCCCGCCCTGTTCCACCGCGCCGATCGTCTGGGCCGCCGCCAACTGCCGGCTCACCCGCCGGGCCAGCCATCGCAAGGGCTGGTAGACCGGCTCGATCGTGCCCAGGTCCGGGCAGGTGCCCACGACCACCTCGGCGCCGGCCGTGCGCAGCCTGCGTACGGCTGTGCTCAGACAGCGCACCGACTGCGTCGCCGGCATCCGGTGCGTCACGTCGTTCGCGCCGATCATGATCGTGCAGACGTCCGGCACCCCTGACGGATCCGCCAGCACCAGGGACACCTGCCTCTCCAGATCGTCCGACCGGGCACCCGGCAGGGCCACGTTCCGGAAATCCACCGGCCGTTCGGCCACCGCCGCCAGCCCCGACGCCAGCAGCGCCCCCGGGGTCTGGCCGGCCCTGCGCACGCCCTGGCCGGCCGCCGTCGAGTCGCCCAGCAGGACGAAGCGCAACGGATCGGTGGTGCCGGCGAACGCCACCCCGTACCGTCCGTCCGCACTCGGCGGGACAGGTGCCTTGCCCCCGCCCACCTGCCGTTTCGCGAGCTGCACCTCGGCCAGTACCAGCCCCACCGTCGCCGCACCGATCAGCCCGACGCTGCCGCCCCCGTAGGCCGCACCCGCTGCGATCCGCCGTGCCACCCTCGCCCTCGACACAGTCCGGTCCACCTCCTCCGTGCCGTACAGCCGTACACAGCACTACCTGCCCCGTAGAGGGCGTAGCTCAATCGCTTCGTCCAATCTCCTGCCCTTACGCATACTCTTGCCTGACCATCACGGAGATCCCGGAGTACACGGTGCAATTCCACGATTCGATGATCAGTCTTGTCGGCAACACCCCGCTGGTCAGGCTGCGCAATGTGTCGGCAGGCATTCAGGCGACGGTCCTGGCCAAGGTCGAGTACTTCAACCCCGGCGGGTCGGTGAAGGACCGCATCGCGCTGCGCATGATCGAGGCTGCCGAGGAGAGCGGTGAACTCCTGCCCGGCGGCACGATCGTGGAGCCGACCAGCGGCAACACGGGCGTCGGCCTGGCCATCGTCGCCCAGCAGAAGGGCTACAAGTGCATCTTCGTCTGCCCGGACAAGGTGTCCACTGACAAGATCAACGTGCTGCGCGCGTACGGCGCGGAGGTCGTCGTCTGCCCGACGGCCGTCGACCCGGACCACCCGGACTCGTACTACAACGTCTCCGACCGCCTGGTCCGCGAGACGCCGGGAGCCTGGAAGCCCGACCAGTACTCGAACCCCAACAACCCGCGCTCGCACTACGAGACCACGGGCCCCGAGCTCTGGGAGCAGACGGAGGGGAGGATCACCCACTTCGTCGCGGGCGTCGGTACAGGCGGCACGATCAGCGGTACGGGCCGCTATCTCAAGGAGATCAGCGAGAACCGCGTGCAGGTCGTCGGCGCGGACCCGGAGGGTTCCGTCTACTCCGGAGGCTCCGGACGCCCCTATCTCGTGGAGGGGGTCGGCGAGGACTTCTGGCCGAGTGCCTACGACCGTACGGTCACGGACGAGATCGTGGCGGTCTCGGACAAGGACTCCTTCCAGATGACCCGCCGCCTCGCCAAGGAGGAGGGGCTGCTCGTCGGCGGTTCCTGCGGCATGGCGGTCGTCGCGGCCCTGGAGGTCGCCGAGCGCCTCGGCCCCGAGGACGTGGTGGTCGTCCTGCTCCCCGACAGCGGCCGCGGCTACATGAGCAAGATCTTCAACGACGAGTGGATGGCCGACTACGGCTTCCTGGAGGACACCGGACCGTCCGCGCGGGTCGGCGCCGTCCTCGACTTCAAGGAGGGGCCGCTCCCCTCGCTCGTCCACATGCACCCCGAGGAGACGGTCGGCGAGGCCATCGACGTACTGCGGGAGTACGGCGTCTCGCAGATGCCGATCGTGAAGCCGGGGGCCGGTCACCCGGACGTGATGGCCGCAGAGGTCATCGGCTCCGTCGTGGAGCGCCAGCTCCTGGACGCGCTGTTCACCCAGCGGGCCACACTGTCCGACCCGCTGGAGAAGCACATGTCGGCCCCGCTGCCGCAGGTCGGCTCCGGGGAACCGGTCGAGGACCTGATGGCCGTGCTCAGCGGTACGGATGGTGCCGATGCGGCGATCGTCCTCGTCGAGGGCAAGCCGAAGGGTGTCGTGAGCAGGCAGGACCTGCTGGCCTTCCTGGCGAAGGGCGCGGCCCCGAAGCAGTAACCGCCGGTTTTCCGGGTTCGCGAAAACGGTACGAGCGCGACACGTTGACGCAGCACCCGCTTAACACGGCTCCGGCAGAGTAATGGGTGTCGGCAGGGAAACCCGCCGGCACCACATACGGCGACACGGACTACGGAGCGGCTCCCGGACCTCCACCGTCGCCAGGACGCGGCACCCGGCCCTGACCCGGGATCGCGTCCCTCGCGGGGACCGCCGTCGTCCCGCCCTCCGGGCAACCGGGGGTGCGGCGGTCCCCGCGACTATCCATGCGCGCAGACTCCCAGGCCTTTCTCAGCCGCCTCAGCCGCCTCAGCCGTCCCAGTCGGACGAGGTCCGCCGCCTTCCCCGGGCCCACGGCCACGCGCGGGCGGCGTGCACGGCGTTCACGCCGAAGATTCCCAGCCAGGCCACGACGAGCCCGTCGATCCCGGCGTTCGCGACGCCGATCGCGGACAGGGGGACGGCCAGGACCAGCGAGACGACCCCGAAGCCGAATCGTTCCCCGAAGGTGCCGCACGGCCTGGCGGGCTGCGCCGGGCCCCGGGCGGCGGCCATCTGCTGCTCGGCCAGGAGTCGCCGCGTGCGCTGATCGTGCGTGCCGGCGAACCGCTGCTCGACCTTCTCCAGGAACGAGTCGATGAGCGCGGACTCGTACTCGGGCCCCAGCTCGCTTCGGGCCTGCAGGGTGGCATCGAGCTCTCGCCTGAGCTCAGGGTCACGGGCTTCCATACGCTTTACGGTACGAATCCCGGGCGTCCGGGTCAGTGGGGTTAGCCCCCCTGTTTCGGCGGCCCGCCGCGCAGGGCAGGCCGTGCCCTGTCGGCGTAGCGTTGTTGCCGGGAGACTGGAGGCGCGCTCATGGCCACCACGACGACGTCCGCCCGTGCCATCCCCCGTACGTCCGGGACGAGGGCGCGTCTGGTCAACGAGGCGGAGCTGCGGGCGACGCTCTCGACGTTCCGTGAACTCTCCGACGAGGACTGGCGGCGTCCGACCGCCTGTACCGGCTGGACGGTCCGGGACATGCTGTCGCACACCGTCGGTCAGTACGAGGAGCTGCCGCGCCCCTGGGTCGCGCTGCGCCGGATCCGGCGCGCCGCACGGACCCATCCTCACCTCGGCCGGCTGGACGGGCACAACGAGGCCCAGATCGAGGACCGGAAGGCCGTCCCGGGGCGCGAACTGATCGGCGCCCTCGCCCACTACGCACCCCAGGGGCTCATCGCCCTGCGCCGCATGCCGGCGCCGGTCCGCCGCAAGATCCGGTTGAGCCTGCTCTACCCGGAGGCGAAGGCTCTGCCCGACGACTCGATGGACTACCTCGGCAACGTCCTCGTGGTCCGCGACACCTGGATGCACCGGGTGGACCTCAGCGACGCCACCGGGGCCGAGCTTGTCCTCGACGGGCACGACCGGGAGATGGTGGACCAGGTGGTGCTGGACCTGGCCCTTGCCTGGACGGGGCCGGCGGCGGAAATCGACCTCCAAGGCCCGGCGGGAGGGCGCCGTCTGCTGGGCATCGGCACCCCGGCGGCCACCCTCCGTGCGGACGCGATCGACTTCGCCCGGCACGTTTCTGGGCGGCAGGTGCGAGGCCGCCTGGAGCTGGAGGGCGACCCCGGGGCGCGGGCCGCGCTGACGGCGGCACGTGTCGTGTTCTGACGCCTCCGCCGGCGGTGTGGTGTCGTGCGGCCGGTGGCGCCCCGAGCCGGGGGACGGTGGCCTGCCGGACGAGGTGGTCATGTTCAGCGGGGTCGCGCGCAAGCCCTGACAGCCGGGACGGGCCGGGCGTTCACGCGGGAGCCACCTCGGCGAGGAACGCCTCGGGCGTGACCGCGTATCCCAGGGCGTTGATGACGGGGACCGGGGTGCGGTCGATGAGGACCGTAGGGGTGGACCGGACGCCGCTCGTCTCGAAGGCCGCCGCCACCTGCGCCGCCCAGGGCAGGTAGGTGCGCTCCATGACCTTCTGGCGGAAGGCGTCGGTGTGCAGCGCCTCGACCTCCTCGGCCAGCCGCAACAGGGTGTCCCGGTCGGCGAAGGCGTCCACGTCCTCGCTGGGCTGATCGGCGTACAGCGCCCGCAGATAGAGCATGAACGGCTTCTGCCCTTCGTCGGCCGCGGCCCCCAGCGCGGCCAGTGCCTCCAGGGAGCCGCTGCCGCCCGCGGCGTCGTCGATGAACGTGCCGAAGTGGTGGTCCACCGCGAATCTGCCCTCGTCCGCGGCCCGCTCCATCACGGCTCCGAGGCCGAGCTCCATGCGCTTGCAGTAGGGGCAGCGCAGATCGGCGTAGACGCTCAGCACGTGTGCGGCATCGGTGTCGCCGTAGCGGACGATGATGCCGCCCGGCCCTCTCGTATTGGCTGGGATCATGATCCCAGGGTCGGCAGGGGAGGGCGGTCCCGCAATGCGAGAGGCAGGTTCGGCACGGACACCCCGTCGCCCCGGGCCGGAGCGGGGCCCGGGGCGGGGGAGGCCGGCGGACGTGCCCGCCCGCCGTTCCGTCAGAAGTTGCCGTTGGAGAGGATCTCGCCGTCCTCGTCGTAGATGGTGACCAGGCCGTTCTCCGAGTCCTTCCAGTCGGCGAACGCGGATGCGAGCAGCTTGCCCTCGCCCTGGTGCGGGCCCATCAGACCGCCCGTGAAATCGGTGTAGACGTCGGCGGCGTCCAGGATCCCGTTGGACTCGTCCGCGCCCTGGACCTTGGTGATGTGCTCGGCCGCGGCCTTCTCGGCGGCAGTGCCGCTCTTCTCGACGAAGGCCTTGAACTGGTCGGCCTGCGAGAGCTCCTGCTTCTTCTCGGCGGGCTTGTCGTCGGCCTTCTCCGCGGGTTCGGCGTCAGCCTGCTTCTGCGGGGCGGTGGCCGCCGTGTCGGAGCCCTTGCTCGAGTCGTCCCCGCCGCCCGTCGCGATCGTGACGATGACGAGGAACGCGAACACGCCGCCGACGGCCGTGAGCACCTTGTGCCGGGCGAACCAGGACTTCTTGGGCTGGGGCTGCTGCGGCGGGACCGGCCCGCCGGGGTGGGCGGCAGGACCGCCCTGGTACGGCTGCTGGGGGTTCTGCGGGTACTGCTGGGACATGGGGGCGTGTCTTCCTGATGGTGCGGATGGAACGGTGCGGGGATGTGAGGGCGGCCGCCATGGGCACGCTTTCTTCACATCCTCCGACGCTGGCGTCGATCACACGGCTCGGGAGGAGGAATTCACCGGTGAGGGTGAAGGCCTGCCCTGCGGTGTTGACGCCTGGAGTGCTGAGGGGTTTGTAGCGCTGGTTGCGACAGCGTTCGTCGCCCGCCCGTTCCGGACCGTGGGCTGTATATGGACATTCAGACCGCATGCTGGCTGAATGGATTCCCCGGCGCCGGACCGGTGCGGCGGAACTCTGGAGGGGTCAGCATGAGCGGGAGCAGCCCGGCTGCACGGTTGCAGCGGCTCTTCGAGGGGCAGCGGCTCACGCCCACCCAGCGGCGGATCGCGCACTCCATGGTGCGGAGGGCCGCCGATGCCCCGTTCCTGTCGAGTGTGGAGCTGGCGGAGCTGGCCGGAGTCAGCCAGCCGTCCGTCACCCGCTTCGCCGTGGCCCTCGGGTTCGACGGCTATCCCGCACTGCGCAAGCACCTGAGGGAGGTCGCTCCTGCCGATGCGGCCGACGGGGGCGGCGTGGAGGACAGCCTCAACGAGTACCAGCAGGCGGTGCGGGCGGAGATCGAGAATCTGCGGCACCTCTCGGAACTGCTCGCCGACCCCGCTCCGGTCGAGCGGGCGGGGCGGCTGCTCGCCGGGTCCAGGCCCCTCCTCGTGCTCGGGCTGCGGGCCGCCTCCTCGCAGGCCCGGGGATTCGGGTACTTCGCCGCCAAGGTGCACCCCGACGTACGGGTGATCGACGAGGGCGGCAGCATGCTTCACGACCGCATCGATTCCGCCAGGCGGGCGGGCGCGAGCGCGCTGATGTGCTTCGCGCTGCCGCGGCACCCGCGCGAGGTCGTGGACGCGCTGGCGCATGCGCAGGAGCAGGGGCTGACCGTCGTGACCGTGGCCGACTCGGCGTTCGCTCCGGTGGCGGCCCACAGCGATCTGCTGATTCCGGCAGCCGTGGGGACCGGGCTGGCCTTCGACACCGCGTGCGCGCCGATGCTGCTGGGCCGGGCGCTGCTGGAGGCCATGTGCGACGGGCTGCCCGAGGCGCAGGCCCGGCTGGAGGAGTTCGACGCGAGGGCCGCCGCGCGGGGTCTGTTCGTCGAGTAGCGGCGGTTACGGGCCGTCGGGGCCCGGCATTCCGGGCGGCCGCCATCCTCCGATTCTCAGACGTCGCTCATCTGTGCCTATTACTCTCCGCGCCCAGAGGTCCAAAGGGAACCGCGGGAGAGGGGTACGGACGTGGGGCGCGGAGCGCAGTCGTTGGCGAGGGTGGCCGTGATCGTACGGGCCGGGGCCGCGCCGTTGTGGTGGCCGGGGCTGCTGGCGGCGGCCGTCGGGGCGTTCGTCCCGGGCCTCACGGGCCGGCGGATCGGGCTGCTGGCAGGGGCCGCGCTGTTCCTGGTGGTCCTGGCCGCCGTGGCGTTCACACGGACGGGGCGGTACGCGGAGCTCGCGAAGGGCGCCACCCGGGCCGGGCGGAGCGACTTCCTCCAGGACCGGGACGTGACCGTGCGGAACTGGCGGCGTGCCTACCGATGGTGGCTGGCCGGTGCGTTCCTCGTGGCGGTCGCGAGCGCGTACGTGCTGCCGGGAACCGGCGGGTTCGTGCTGGCCGGGGCCGGTGCCGGGCTGTGGCTGAAGGCCGTACGGCTCGGGCAGCGGGAGCGGCGGGACGACGTCCTGTACTGGGTGCGGACCGACTGGGCGGAGCGTGGCCGGCCCGCGGGCAAGCGGGTGAAGGCCTACCGGACGACCGGACCCGTGGCGGGGGACGCCGCACCCGGTGGGGCGCGGCGTCGCCGCCGGTGAGAACGCGGGGTCAGATCTCCAGTTCCGCCTCGATCTTCCGCAGCTGGTGGCGGGCCATCGCGAGGTTGGCCCTGCCGCCGTCCAGTACGAGGTAGAGGAACAGGCCGTTACTGCCACGGGTCTTGAGCAGCCGGATCAGGTGGTACTGGGTGCCGAGGGTGATCAGGATGTCCTCGATCTCGTCCTTGATGCCGAGGTGCTCCATGGTCCGGAGCTTCGCGCGGACGACGTCCGTGTTGCCGGCCGCCGCGACCTCGAGGTTGAAGTCCTTGCCACCGCCGAGGGTGCCGAGGGCCATGCCGCTGGTGTAGTCGACGAGTGCGACACCGAGGGTCCCCTCGATCGACGCCATCGCATCCTTCAGTGACGCTTCGGTGTTGGCCATAGTGCTCGTTTCCTTTCCCTGGCCGGCCTGGTGGCCGGTCCGTGACTGGGTGGTGGGTTTCCGGCCGGTGCGTGTCCGGCCGGGTCCGTCCGTGGCTGGTGCGGGTGTCACGTGGCATCCGGTGTGGTCGTGCGGCGCGGCAGGGCGCGGGACTGCTGCGGGCGTGGAGGCGGCACGGGGCGGTCGGCGCGGTCCTGTGCGGCGTCGACCACTTCGCCGATGCGCGCGCCCGCGCGGCGGCCCTCGAGGTGGAGGCGGCCGACGTTGATGCGGTCCTCGGCCAGCAGGGTGAGGACGGCGGAGGAGCCCGCCGCGTAAGTGGCGATGTAGCCGTCCTCGCCGCGGATCAGGAGCTCGCGGAAGCCGCCGCGTCCGGTGGCGTCGGTCATCCGGATCGAGACGCCGAGTGCGGCGGCGGTCAGTGCTGCGACGCCCTCGGCCTCGATACCCGGCGTGTCCTGGGCGACGATCAGGCCGTCGGTGCTGGCGGCCAGTGCGCCGGTCAGGAGCGGCACCCGGGCGCGTAACCGCTGGAGCTCGTCGAGGACGTCCTGCACCTCTGCCTCGGGCACCATCAGCTGTCTCCTCCCGGCACGCTGTCTGAGCGCGCGTATCACAGGGCCTCCAATGCGTCTCTGAGCCGGCGCAACAGGGCGACGTCGGGGTCGGTCGTGACCTCGGGCAGCGAGATGCGGCCTTGCCCGGACACCGATGCGGACCCGGACGTGCTCGGGCGGACCGCTTCGACAAGTCCGGCAGCCGCCAGCCGGCGCAGGTCGACCAGGGTGTGGAAGGCCGATCGGCCCAGCTCCTGGGCGATGTCCGTGGCCGTGCGCTCGCCGTTCACCAGGGCCAGGACGCGGCGCTGTCGTGGGGGGACAGGGGCGTCGACCGGGTGGGTCGCCGGGGTGAGCGGTGCGCTGTCGGTGAGTGCGTCGGGCCAGATCCGGTCCAGGAGTTCCCGGCGCCGCAGCGTCTCCCGCTGCACGGCGTGCACGGGTACGGGGCGGACGGGGCCGATCCAGTGGGAGACCCCGTAGCGGAAGCGGGCCGGTGTGTTCGTGGGGGCCAGCGCGAAGAAGGCGGCGTCGTACAACGCCCCGAGGTGGCAGAGTTCCAGCGCGCCGCCGGGAACCCGGCCGCTGTCCACGAGATAGCGGCCGACCCGCTGCCCGGCACCCGCCTGGGCGACCGCGTCCCACCAGCCTTCGGAGTGCAGGGCGCCGCCCGTGGTGAGCAGGACGTCGATTCCGGGGGTCGAGGGGCTCTCCGCGTGGACGACCTGGCCGTCGGCGAGATACAGGGTGCCGCGGTCGCGCATCAACGCGCCGGTTGCGCGCTCCGCCGCGAGCCGCTGCAGCATCGGGGAGGGGGCGGCCCGCTCGGGTGTGCCGGGCCTGTCGGTGACGGTGGGTCTCATGCCAGGACCAGCCGCTCCGCTATCTCGCCGAGCCGTATGCGCGCCAGGGCCAGGTTGCCTTCCGCGCGGTCCAGCCAGAGGTGGAGGAAGACGCTGCTGTCGAAGGCCGTTTCGACGAAACGCAGGATGTGGTAGCCGGGGGCGGTGGTGACGATGACGTCCTCGACGGCGGGGACGGGCGGGCCCGTCGATCCGGCGGGCGCGTCCGCCTGCGCGAAGACCGGTTGTTCGGCGGCCATCCTCGCCACCTCGGCCGTCTCGGCGGCCGTGGCCTCGTGGTCGCCGTTGGGCGACTCACCGATGGTGCCGAGCGCGAGACCACTCGTCCAGTCGACCACCGCGGCGCCCCGGGCACCGGGCAGCCTCATGACTTCGATCAGGCACTCGTCGATTCCGGGCAACGCGAACTCCCCTCCCGACGTGGCGTACGGATGTAATGGAGAGGCTACGCAACGTGTGCATTCCTGGTGGGAGTTCTGGCATTTTCCATTGGTACATGCGGTCGGCCGTGTAGAGGGCGGCTGGTGGACGCGCGACAGCCGGTCGGAACATGTCCGGCCGGCTGTCTCTTTCGCGGCGGATCCGGTCCGCTGCCGCTCGTTGTCAGGCCTTCTCGCCGGCCGACATCACCAGCTTGTTGACCGCCCAGAGACCGATTCCGATCAGTACGAGGATCCCGGCCCGGATGTAGACGTCCGCCTCCCGGTCGGCCAGCGGACTGGCCAGGATCAGGGACGTGATCGCCCCCAGCACGGGCAGCGCCGTCGGCGTACGGAAGTGCGCGTGGTCCACCCGGTCCTTGCGCAGCACCAGTACGGCGATGTTGACCACGGCGAAGACGCAGAGGAGCAGGAACGAGGTGGTGTCACCGAGGCCCTCGATCTCGCCGGTGGAGACGAGGCCGATGGCGAGGAGGGTCACGAAGACGATGCCCACCCACGGGGTGCGCCGCTTGGCGAGGACCCGGCCCATGGCGCGCGGCAGGATGCGTTCGTTGGCCATGCCGTAGCAGAGGCGTGAGGCCATCATGATGTTGATGAGCGCGGAGTTGGTGACCGCGAACAGGGCGATCAGCGCGAAGAGTTTCGGCGGGAAGTCGACGCCGCCCGCCTTCACCACCTCCAGCAGCGGCCCGCTGGACCCCTCCAGGGTGCGGTGGTCGACCAGAAGCGACGAGACCAGGGCGACGGCGACATAGATGGTGCCCGTCACCCCGACTCCGATGAAGATGGCGCGCGGGAAGGTCCGGGCCGGGTCGCGGGTCTCCTCGGCCATGTTCACCGAGTCCTCGAAGCCGACGAAGGCGAAGAAGCCGAGTGCGGTCGCGCCGAGGACGCCGGTGATCAGCGCGTAGCCGGTGCCTCCCGTGTCGAACTCGGTGAGCCGGGACGGCTCGCCGTCCCCCGTCAGGACCGCGTAGGCGCCGATCGTGAGGATCACCAGGAGGCCGCTGAGCTCGACGAGTGTCAGGACGACGTTGGCCTTCACCGACTCGGCGACGCCTCGCAGGTTGATCGCGGCGAGGGCGAGCACGAAGAGGATCGCGACGAGTGTGGGCGGCAGGGCGTGGGTGAACTCGCCGAGGTAGTCGCCGCTGAAGGCACGGGCGGCGGCACTGGCGGACGACAGGCCCGAGCACATGACCATGAAGGCGACGACGAAGGTCAGGAACGGGACGTCGAAGGCCTTGTGGGTGTAGAGCGCGGCGCCGGCCGCCTTGGGGTATTTGCCGACCAGCTCGACGTAGGAGGCCGCCGTCAGCAGTGCGACCGCGAAGCCGATCAGGAACGGCAGCCAGAGCGCGCCGCCGACCTTTCCCGCGACGTTGCCGGTGGTGGCGTAGATCCCGGTGCCGAGGATGTCGCCGATGACGAACAGGATGAGGAGCTTGGGACCGATGGCCCGCTTGAGCGCGGGCTCCTCGGCCGTCGGGGTCGTCTGTGATGCGGTCAAGGGGCCTCCCCGGAGAGTGGTGGAAGGACGAGTGCCCGGTGGAGGCGCGGGGCTCACCTGTTGACTAGTTCTATTCAGACGGACAGGATGTGAATAGGAGAGTCACATTCGCGAGGAGGCATCCCCATGTCAGGACCCCGCCCCGTACGGGCACCGCGCGGCACGGAACTGAGCGCCCTGGGATGGCAGCAGGAAGCCGCCCTCCGGATGCTGCAGAACAACCTCGACCCCGAGGTCGCCGAACACCCCGACAAGCTCGTCGTCTACGGAGGCACGGGCAAGGCGGCCCGCGACTGGCGGTCGTTCGACGCCATGGTGCGTACGCTCCGGACGCTCAAGCAGGACGAGACGATGCTCGTCCAGTCCGGACGGCCGGTCGGTGTCATGCAGACCCACGAATGGGCGCCGCGCGTCCTGATCGCCAACTCCAACCTGGTGGGCGACTGGGCCAACTGGGAGGAATTCCGCCGCCTGGAGGCCCTCGGGCTCACCATGTACGGGCAGATGACCGCGGGGTCCTGGATCTACATCGGGACCCAGGGCATCCTCCAGGGCACGTACGAGACGTTCGCCGCCGTCGCCGCGAAGCGGTTCGGCGGGACGCTGGCGGGGACCATCACGCTGACGGCCGGACTCGGCGGCATGGGCGGCGCCCAGCCGCTGGCCGTCACCATGAACGACGGTGTCGCCCTCTGCATCGACTGCGACCCGCGCGCCATCGAGCGCCGGATCGAGCACCGCTTCCTGGACGTCCGGGCCGATTCGCTCGAACACGCGCTCCAGCTGGCCGTCGAGGCCCGCGACGCGCGGCGTCCGCTCTCCATCGGTCTGCTCGGCAACGCGGCGGAGCTGCTGCCCCGGATGCTCGCCGAAGGCGCCCCCGTCGACATCGTCACCGACCAGACCAGCGCGCACGACCCGCTCGCCTACCTGCCCGTCGGTGTCGACTTCGACGACATGGCCTCCTACGCGGCCGAGAAGCCCGCCGACTTCACCCGGCGTGCCCGGGAGTCGATGGCCGCGCACGTCGAGGCGATGGTCGGCTTCATGGACGCGGGGGCCGAGGTCTTCGACTACGGCAACTCGATCCGGGGCGAGGCCCAGCTCGCCGGATACGCGCGCGCGTTCGACTTCCCCGGCTTCGTCCCCGCGTACATCCGGCCGCTCTTCTGCGAGGGCAAGGGGCCCTTCAGGTGGGCGGCGCTGTCGGGCGAGGCGTCGGACATCCACAAGACGGACAAGGCCCTGCTCGAACTCTTCCCGGAGAACGAGTCGCTGCACCGCTGGATCAAAATGGCCGGTGAGCGGGTCCACTTCCAGGGCCTGCCGGCCCGGATCTGCTGGCTCGGCTACGGCGAACGGGACCGGGCCGGCGAGCGGTTCAACGACATGGTGGCGAGCGGCGAGCTCGCCGCACCCCTGGCCATCGGGCGCGACCACCTGGACTGCGGGTCGGTCGCCTCGCCCTATCGCGAGACCGAGGCCATGCTGGACGGCTCCGACGCCATCGCGGACTGGCCGCTGCTGAACGCCATGGTCAACGTGGCGTCGGGGGCGTCCTGGGTGTCCCTGCACCACGGGGGCGGTGTGGGCATGGGGCGCTCGATCCACGCGGGGCAGGTCACGGTCGCCGACGGCACGGAGCTCGCGGGCGAGAAGATCCGCCGGGTGCTCACGAACGACCCCGGGATGGGCGTCATCCGGCATGTCGACGCGGGCTACGACATCGCGGAGTCCGTCGCCTCGGACAAGGGTGTGCGGGTCCCGATGGCGGAGGACGACGGCCGGTGACCGGGACGGCGGGCGGAGGGCGGCGGCCGGAGACCGGGGCGGCTCGCGGCGGACCGGCGCGGGGCGGGACGGGTGCGGAGCCCCCGCTGCCCGAGCCGCAGTCGTTCGACGCGATGTGGCGCGGCCTCGCGCCCCTCGGACTCGATCCGGGGAGCCGTGGCTACCGCCGGTATGCCTGGACCGGTGCCGACCTGGAGTGCAGGGACTGGTTCCGCGCCCAGGCCGAGTCCCGCGGGCTCGTGCACGAGGTGGACCGCAACGGCAACCAGTGGGCCTGGCTCGGCGATCCGCTCGCCGGGGACGCCGTGGTCACCGGGTCCCATCTCGACTCGGTGCCCGACGGCGGCGCCTTCGACGGCCCTCTCGGCGTGGTGTCCTCCTTCGCCGCCCTGGACGAACTCCGTCGCAGGGGAGCGGAGTTCACCAAGCCCTTCGCCGTCGTCAACTTCGGTGACGAGGAAGGGGCCCGATTCGGGCTCGCCTGCGTCGGCTCCCGGCTCGCCGCGGGACGTTTGACCGCCGCGGACGCGCGGCAGCTCCGTGACGGCGACGGCGTCTCGCTGCCGCAGGCCATGGAGGCCGCCGGGTACGACCCCGACGCCATCGGGCCCGATCCCGAACGCCTCGCCCGGATCGGCGCGTTCGTCGAGCTCCATGTGGAGCAGGGCCGTGCCCTCGACCTGAGCGGTGACCCGGTCGGGGTCGCCTCGGCCATCTGGCCGCACGGACGCTGGCGGTTCGACTTCCGGGGCGAGGCCAATCACGCCGGCACCACACGGCTCGCCGACCGGCGCGACCCGATGCTCACGTACGCCGAGACCGTGCTGGCGGCCCGGCGCGAGGCGGAGCTCGCCGGAGGCCTCGCGACCTTCGGCAAGATCGCCGTCGAGCCGAACGGGGTCAACGCGATCCCCTCCCTCGTGCGGGGCTGGCTCGACTCACGGGCCGCCGACCAGGCCACTCTCGACGCCGTCGTGAGCGGTGTCGAGCGGGCCGCGCGGGAGCACGCCGAGCGGGCCGGGATCGATCTCGACGTCGTACGCGAGTCGTTCACCCCCGTTGTCGAGTTCCAGCACGCCCTGCGCGACGAGATCGGCCGGGTGCTGGCGAAGCGTGGTCGGGACGGCGCGGGGCGCACCGTGCCTGTGCTCGGTACGGGGGCGGGACACGACGCGGGTATTTTGTCCGCTTCCGTGCCGACCGCCATGCTGTTCGTACGGAACCCCACCGGGATCTCGCACTCACCTGCCGAGCACGCCGCCGAGGACGACTGCGTGGCCGGGGTGGGAGCACTCGCCGACGTACTGGAAGGTCTCGCGTGCAGCTGACAACGCAACCGACGGGCGCACCGGTCACCGCGACCTACTGGATGTCGCACGCCTGGCTCGGCACCCATGTCGAGCCAGGTGTCCTCCTGGACGTGGCCGACGGGCGCATCGCAGGCGTCCGGACGGGAATCGACACGCCGCCGCCCGGCGCCACCGCGCTGCACGGGCTGACCGTCCCGGGACTGGCCAACACCCACTCGCACGCCTTCCACCGGGCCTTGCGCTCCACCGTCCAGGTGGGCTCCGGCACCTTCTGGACGTGGCGCGAGACGATGTACCGGACGGCCTCCCGTCTCACCCCCGACACCTACTACGACCTGGCCCGTGCCACGTACGCAGAGATGGCGCTGGCCGGGATCACCGCGGTGGGCGAATTCCACTATCTGCACCACACGCCCGGCGGTACGCCCTACGACAACCCGAACGCCATGGGCGAGGCGCTCATCGCCGCGGCGGCCGAGGCCGGAATCCGGATCACCCTGCTCGACACCGCCTATCTCGCCGCCGGGTTCGGGGAGAAACCGAGCCGGCACCAGGTGCGCTTCTCCGACACCACCGCCGACGCCTGGGCCGAGCGTGCCTCCCTCCTCAAGGGTGACGACGACCTGGTGGTCGTCGGTGCCGCGATCCATTCCGTACGAGCCGTGCCGGCGGGGCAGTTGGCCACCGTCGCCCGGTGGGCCCAGGAGCGGGCGGTCCCGCTGCACGTCCACCTCTCCGAGCAGACCGCGGAGAACGACGCCTGCCGCGCCGCCCACGGCTGCACCCCCACGCGGCTGCTCGCCGACCACGGGGTCCTCGGCCCGCACACCACCGGCATCCACAACACGCACCTCACCGCCGAGGACATCGAGCTGCTGGGCACCTCCAGGACAGGCACCTGCATGTGCCCCACCACCGAACGCGACCTCGCCGACGGCATCGGCCCCGCCACCGCGCTCCAGGGCGCGGGTTCCCCCCTCTCGCTGGGCAGTGACAGCCACGCTGTGATCGACCTCTTCGAGGAGGCCCGTGCCATGGAGCTCAACGAGCGCCTGCGCACCCATGTGCGCGGCCACTGGACGGCGGCCGCCCTGCTCAGGGCCGCTTCCGCCGACGGACACGCGGCGCTCGGCCGCCCGGACGCGGGCACGCTCGAACCGGGTGCGCCCGCCGATCTCGCCACCGTCGCACTGGACTCCGTCAGAACAGCGGGGCCGGTACCGCGGCTGGCAGCCGAAGCAGCCGTATTCGCCGCCACGGCCGCCGATGTGCGGCACACCGTGGTGGCCGGCCGGCACATCGTGCGGGACGGCCGCCACACACGGATCGAGGACGTGCCCGGAGCGCTCGCCTCGGCCGTCGCCGCCCTGCACGGCTGAGCACCCGGCCGAGCCACACACCGGAGGCCCGGCGGAGCTCCCCGCCGGACGCACGCCCCCGGCCGACAATCCCGGCGGCCCAGCCGGGCGAACCCGACGAAAGCTGTTCCCGGATGACGACGACCGCCACGACCGCCATCACCCACATCGCGAACCTGGTCACCAACGACCCCTCCCTCGGCGACGGGACCCCCCTGGGCCTGATCCGGGACGCGGCTGTCGTCATCGACGGCGACCGCATCGTGTGGACCGGTGAATCCAGCGAAGCACCCGCCACCGACAACGCCGTCGACGCGGGCGGCCGCGCGGTGATCCCGGGCTTCGTGGACTCCCACTCCCACCTGGTGTTCGCAGGAGACCGCACCGCCGAGTTCAACGCCCGCATGTCCGGCCGCCCCTACTCGGCGGGCGGTATCCGTACGACCGTGGCCGCCACCCGGGCCGCCTCCGACGAGGAGCTCTCCGCGAACGTCGCGCGCTATCTGGCCGAGGCGCTGCGGCAGGGCACCACCACCTTCGAGACCAAGTCCGGCTACGGCCTCACCGTCGAGGACGAGGCACGCGCTCTGCGCATCGCCGCCCGCCACACCGACGAGGTCACCTTCCTCGGCGCCCACATCGTGTCCCCCGACTACGCCGACGACCCCTCCGGATACGTGGATCTCGTCACCGGGCCGATGCTGGACGCCTGCGCCCCGCACGCCCGTTGGATCGATGTCTTCTGCGAGCGGGGCGCCTTCGACGAGGACCAGGCGCGCACGATCCTCACCGCGGGTCTGGCCAGGGGGCTGCATCCCCGCGTCCACGCCAACCAGCTCGGCCACGGCCCAGGTGTCCGGCTCGCCGTGGAGCTGGACGCGGCGTCCGCCGACCACTGCACCCACCTCGACGACGCCGACCTCGACGCCCTCGGCCAGGGCTCCACCGTCGCCACCCTGCTCCCCGGCGCCGAGTTCTCCACCCGCGCGGCCTGGCCCGACGCCCGTCGCATCCTCGGTGCGGGCGCCACGGTCGCGCTGTCCACGGACTGCAATCCGGGTTCCTCGTTCACCTCCTCCATGCCGTTCTGCATCGCCCTCGCCGTGCGGGACATGGGTATGACCCCCGACGAAGCGGTCTGGTCCGCCACAGCCGGAGGTGCCGCCGCCCTGCGCCGCACCGACATCGGCCGCATCACCCCCGGCGCCCGCGCCGACCTGGTGATCCTCGACGCGCCGAGCCACGTCCACCTCGCCTACCGGCCCGGAGTCCCGCTGGTGGCCGCGGTGTGGCGGGCCGGGGAGAGAGCCGTGTGACGCCTGGATCCGATTTTCACCGGTCGGTCACTGGATGTCGTGGCTGTCTACCGCCGAGTGACCGCGCCCGGTACCGTTCTGGGCAGCGTGGCTCAGGGGGTAGGACCGGGGGGTCTTGTGAGCAGCAGGCGCATACGTGTGGTCAGGCCCGGAGATCTGGGCGCGGGGGACATCGAGACCTGGCGGGAGCTGCGGGCGAAGTCCGGCGCCCCGGCCCATCCGTTCATGGAACCGGAATTCGCGCTTGCCGTCGGCCGTGTCCGGCCGCACGCGCGGGTGGCGGTGATCAGCGAGGAAAGCGGGGGGACGGCCGGCTTCCTCCCCTTCGAGCGGGGACGGCTCGGCCACGGCCGGGCCATCGGCTTCGGGGTCTCCGACGTCCAGGGCGCGGTGCTGCGCCCCGGCCTTCCGCTGGACGCGAAGGAGCTGCTGCGGGCCTGCGGCCTCTCCGCCTGGGAGTTCGACAATCTCGAGGAGCGCCAGGGCCTCTTCGAGCCGGACGCCGCCCGCTCGTACGCCTCGTACGTCATCGATGTCGGCGACGGCTACGAGAGCTACGAGAAGGGGCTGCGCGCCCGGTCGCCGAAGTTCCTCAGGACCACCCTGGCCAAGGAACGCAAGCTCGGCCGTGAGGCCGGGGAGGTGCGGTTCGTCCTCGACGAACGGGATCCGGCGGTGCTGCGGACCCTGATGGAGTGGAAGTCCGCGCAGTACCGCAGGACCGGTCGCCGCGACCGCTTCGCGAAGCGGTGGATCCGGGACCTGGTGGAGTTCCTCTTCCACACCCGGGCGCCCGGCTGCTCCGGTCTGCTCTCCGTGCTGTACGCGGGTGACCGGCCCGTGGCCGCCCACTTCGGGCTGCGCTCGCGGACGGTGCTCTCGTGCTGGTTCCCGGCGTACGACCCCGAGTTCGCGAAGTTCTCGCCGGGCCTGATCCTGCATCTGCGGATGGCGCGGGCGGCAGCCGACGACGGCATCGGGATGCTCGACATGGGACGCGGGGCGGCAGAGTACAAGGACGCCCTGAAGACCGGCGAGCTCACGGTGCACGAGGGTGCCTCCGTCAGGCCGGGCGCGGGCGCTGCCCTTCAATGGCTCGGCCGCGAACCGTCCCGCCGCGCGCACAGCTTCGTACGGAAACGGCCCCGGCTGGCGGGCCTGGCACAGCGCGGCCTGGAACGGGCCGGCCGGCTGCGCGAACCGAAACGTCCATAGCGTCACGACCGGGGGGACCGGATGCCGTACCGGAACGAACGGACAGGGAAGACAGCGCGGCTACCGGACATCGGCCGGCTCACCGGCCTGGCCGTCGCCGAACTGGAGCTCGACGCGGCCGACGGCACGGGCGTACGGATCGGGCCCGCCCCCGGCGGGCCGCCGCTGGAAACCGCCCCGCAGGACGGGGACGGCCGACGGGTCTTCGCCCTCGTACGGCTGCGCGGGCGCCCGGTCGGCACGGTCGTCGGGCGCGTCAGGGCGGGCGACGACCCGGCCTCCGTCCTCGCGAAGCAGGCGGCGGACGAGATCGTCGTCCCGGACGCCCCGGAGCGCCCACCGGCAGGGGAGGTACCGAGGGCCACGGTGGTCGTCGCGACCAGGGAGCGGCCGGCTCAGCTCGCCCGCGCCCTCGATTCGCTGCTCGCCCAGGACCACCCGGACTTCGAGATCGTGGTCGTCGACAACGCCCCGGCCACCGGCGCCACCCGCGAGCTCGTCACCTCGGCATACGCCGGCCGGGGCGTGCGCTACGCGCCCGAGCCGGTGCCCGGTCTCGCCGCCGCGCACAACCGGGGCGTCGCCGTCGCCACGTCCGACGTCCTCGCCTTCACCGACGACGACGTCATCGCCGACCCGCACTGGCTCACCGCCCTCACCCGGCCCTTCGGGGAGGACCCCCGGCTGGCCTGCGTCACCGGCCTGATCCTGCCGGCCAGGCTGACCACCCCGGCGCAGGTCCTGCTGGAGAGCCACGGCGGATTCGCCAAGGGGTTCGCCGCGCGGCGCTACGACCCCGCGCACCCCCCGGCCGACGAGCCGCTCTTCCCGTTCACCGCCGGACGGTTCGGCTCGGGCGCCAACATGGCGTTCCGCGCGGGGCCGTTGAAGGCGGTCGGCGGCTTCGACCCCGCCACCGGCACCGGCACCCCGGCGAAGGGTGGCGACGACCTGTACGCCTTCGTACGGCTCCTCGCCGAGGGGTACCCGCTGCACTACACGCCCGACGCGATCGTCTGGCACCACCACCGGGAGGGCTGGGGCGACCTGTGCGGGCAGGCATACGGCTACGGCGCCGGGCTCACCGCCTGCCTCACCGCGCTCCTGGTCCGCAGGCCCTCCCTGCTGCCGCCCCTTCTTGCCCGGCTGCCGCGCGGCCTCGCCCATGCCCGCACGATGACGGCGCCGCGTGCCACCGACACGGCGGGGCGGGGCGGTGTTCCCGGCGCGCACGGCACGTACACCTACCCGTGGCCCCGGCACCTGTCCCGGCTGGAGCGTCGCGGTCTGCTGTACGGCCCCCTCGGATACGTGCGCGCCCGGTTCGCCCTGCGCGGCGCGTCACGCCCCTGGGAGGGGAGATGAGAGCGAGCGGACCCGGCAGACCCGGGGGGCGTGGAGCGGCGTCCCGGATACCCGTGCTGCTGTACCACGCGGTGATGGACGACCCGCCGGACTGGATCGCCGAATTCACCGTCACGCCACGGGCGTTCGCCGCCCAGCTGGACGCGATCGGCGCCTGTGGACGTACGCCGGTCCCGGTCGGTGCCCTCATCGCCCACCTCGCCGGACGTGCGGAGCTGCCGGACCGTCCGGTCGTCCTTACCTTCGACGACGGTTTCGCGGACCTGCCGGGGCCCACCGCCGAGGCGCTCGCCGGACGGTCGATGCCGGCGACCGCGTATCTCACGACCGGTGCGCTGACGCGGTCAGGCGGGGGCAGCCTGCTGCCGCCCGGTCCGATGATGAGGCTGGAGCAGGCGCCGCTGCTCGAGCAGTACGGCATGGAGGTGGGCGGGCACACGGTCACCCACGCGCAGCTGGACACGCTGTCCGCCGCGGCCCTGCGAACCGAACTCATCGACTCCAAGGCGGTGCTGGAGGACGTGCTGGGCCACGAGGTGACCCACCTCGCCTATCCGCACGGATACAACAGCGGACGCGTGCGCCGCGCCGCGCGGGCCGCCGGCTACGAGAGCGCGGTGGCCGTCCGTCACGCGCTGAGCTCCGGGCGGGACGAGCCGTACCGGATCGCTCGGCTGATCGTGCGGCGGAGCCACACGGTGCGGGACATCGAGCGCTGGATGGCGGGCGAGGGCGCCCGCGTGGCGCCGTTCCCCGACTCGCTGCCGACCGTGGGATGGCGGTGGTACCGGCGGGCGCGGGCCTCGGTCAGGGGCCCGGTCTTCGCGGGGTGAGGCGCGGCACCGCGGAGGAAGGGGCAGGGCCATGGTGAAAAGTACGAGAGCGCCACAAAGCAGAAGCACTTTCCTATACTTCGCTTAAGGGGACAGCGGCGTGACGGCCGCGACCACATCCGTGGGGGGAGTCGCACCGTGCCGCAGCATGTGCCCGCACCGGTCAAGGGGGACACCGCGGGGAGCGCCGATCCGGTGCTTCCTCCCGGGCCGCCCGGCGCCGCCCCCGGCAGGGCGCCCCGCCGTCTCCCCGACGCGCTGAGACCCCAGACACTGCTCACCTGGCTGCCGTTGCTCCTGGCGGCCGCTCTCTGGATCTCCTCGCTTCCCTACATCGGGTTCCGCTCGATGGGCGAGTACGGCCTCCTGGACCGGCTGCCCGTCACCTACTACCTCTCCCTGTCCGTCCTGACCGCGGGCTTCCTGGTCAGCCTCCGCCGCGCGGGCACGGCCCCGTGGTGGCCGGCGCTGTACTGCGCCGGCCTGCTTATGGCGCTCAAGGGCGTCCCCGCCGTCCTGTACGACTCGGAGCGCTATCCCTGGGCCTCCAAGCACGACGCCGTCATCAACCATCTGCTGGCCAACGGCGAACTGCGCCCGGACGAAGGCCTGTCCGGCAACATGTCGGCCTACGACCAGTGGCCCGGCTTCTTCACTCTGAACGGCGGACTCGTCCGCACCTTCGGTGTGGACAGCGCCGCCGCCTATCTGAACTGGGCGCCCGTTGTCTTCGGCCTGCTGATGATGCCGGTCCTGATCCTGATCTACCGCACCTTCAGCGAGGACTGGCGCCTCGTCTGGACCGCCGTCTGGATCTTCCAGCTCGCCAACTGGGTGGGCCAGGACTACCTGGCCCCGCAGGGCCTCGCCTTCCTCCTTCATCTGGCCGTACTCGCCGTCGTCGTGAGGCACTTCGTGCGTCCCGGCTCCGCCGGACGGCTGCGCTCGCGCGCCTACCTCGACCCGGCCGCCGCCGCCGTCCCGCCGCCCACCGGCACCCGGCAGCGCGCGGTCTGTGTCGTGGTCCTCGCGCCCCTGCTCGTGGCGGTCGACGCGGTGCACCAGCTGACCCCGGTGATGCTCTGCGTCACCCTGCTCGCGTTCAACCTCACCCGCCGCTACCGCAATCCCGGACTGCTCGCCGTGGCCGTGCTGCTCATGCTGGCCTGGGACCTCACCATGGGCCGCCCGCTGTTCACCGAGACCCTGGGCACCCTGCGCGACTCCCTCGGCGAGCTCACCCAGAACTCCCGTGCCGGATACGCCGGACAGCTCACCGGGGCCGGCCCCGAGCTCGCGGGGCGGGCCAACGTCGTGATGGTGCTGGCCGTCGCCGGGCTCGCGGGCGCGGCCCTCCTGCTGCGCCGCCGTCTGGTGCACAGCGCCCTGCCGCTGCTGCTGGCCTCCGCCGCGCCCGTACCTCTGTTCGTGGTCAACGACTACGGCGGCGAAATGCTCTTCCGTGTCTATCTGTTCGCGCTGCCCGGCGCCGCGTTCTTCGCCGCCGCGGCGCTCGTCCCGGCCGCCGGAGGCACCGGAGCGCACCGGGTCAGGCCGGCCGTACGGAGAATCTGCGCGGTCGCCCTCCCGCTGGCGCTGGCCGCGCTGCTGGCGGGCTTCATGCCCTCCTACTACGGCAAGGAGCGGATGAACTACACCCCGCCCGCCGAGACCGCTCTCGTCACCCGCACCATCGACAGAGCCCCCGAAGGGGCCCTGATCCTGGCCACCACGGGCTCCTTCCCGCAGGCGCTGCACCGCTACGACCGGCTGGAGCACTGGTTCTTCGCCGAACAGGAGCTGCCCGAGAACGTCGAGATGCTCAAGGACCCGGCGCGCTATCTCTCGACCCGGCTGCCGCCCGGGACGACGGCCTACGTCATCCTCACGCGCACCCAGGACATCTACACCGCCGGTGAGGGGCTGCTGCCCCCCGGCGGCTTCGCGGCTCTGACCCGGGACCTCGCCGCCTCGCCGCTGTTCCAGGTGGTCGAGCGGACCGAACACGGCGTCGTCCTGCGCTACGACAGCCCCTGACCAGGCATCTCTGCCGGCAGACCCCAGACCAGGAAGGCAGCCACGTGTCCGAGAACCGGCAACCGGCACTCCCCGCCCGGCAGACCCTCGTCAGAGTCGTCCTGGCGCTCTCCGGATGGGCGGCGCTCGCCTCGACCGCGCTGCCGGGGGGCTCGCCCCTGCGCTGGGCGCCCGTGCTCCTGTTCGTCTGCTTCGGCCCCGGACTCTCCCTGCTGTATCCGCAGGCCGGACTGCTCAGGCCGGGTGCCCGGCTCGAAGCGGCCGCGCTCGCCGCGCCCCTCGGGCTCTCCCTGGCCGTCGTCACGGCCACGGTGCTGTTCCTGGTGGAGGGCTTCTCGGGGACCGCGTTCCTGGTGTCGCTCGCCGCGCTCACCACCCTCGCCTCCGCTCTCCCGGGACTGCCGCTGCCCGCGGCCACCCGGGGCGCCGTCGAGAGGGCCCGGACCGCGCCCGTGAGGCGCCGGTGACCCGCCACCGCGCACCGGAGGAGCGCCGCCCACGTACGTACCTCGTGCTCGCCCTGGTCGCCGTCGCGGCGCTGCTGACGGGGCTCCTCGCCTGGTACGGCACGCCCTCCTCCGGTGAGGACGAGGACGGGGTGCCCTCAGCCGACGCCCTCCCCGCCGACGCCGCCACCGGACCGGTACCCCGCGGGTCGTGCGCCCCCACCGCCACGCTCGTACCGCCGTGCGGGGCCTGGTGGGGCGCCTATGTGCCGTACGCCGAGAACGGTTCGCTCAAGGACGCGGTGTACGCGTTCGAGAAGAAGATCGGCCGGAAGCTCGACCTGCTGTACACCTACCACGACATGTCGGGCACGGACCTCGACGGCCAGCTCCTGACCCCCGACGAGCAGATCCTCGGCCGGGACCGGATGCTGATGCTGGCCTGGGAGTCCACGGTGTGGCGCGAGCCTCACCACGCCAACTGGACCGAGGACCAGCTCGGCTGGGCGAAGGTCGCGTCGGGGGAGTACGACCGCGAGATCATCGACCCTCAGGCGCGTCGCATCAAGGCGTACGGGAAGCGGGTGTTCTTCTCCTTCGACCAGGAGGTCGACGCCCGGGTCGGTGACGCGGGCACGCCCGAGGAGTACGTCGCCGCCTACCGCCACCTCCACGACCGGTTCGAGGAGCTCGGTGTGGACAACGTGGTGTGGGTGTGGACGGTGTCCGGCTACCTCGCGTCGGGGAAGCTCTTCGAACAGCTCTACCCGGGCGACGACTACGTCGACTGGATCGGCATGGACCAGTACAACTACTTCACCTGCCACGACACCACGGACTGGAAGGACTTCGACCGCAGCCAGCGGCCGACGTACGAGTGGCTGCGCACCCACATCAGTGCGGAGAAGCCGCTGATGTTCGCGGAGTTCGCCACGGTGCCCGATCCGGCGGACGAGGACCGCCAGCGCGAGTGGTACGAGGAGATCCCGGAGGTGGCCCGGACCATGCCCGAGGCCAAGGCGCTGGTCCACTGGAACCGGGCGGTTCCCGGCAAGGGCTGCGACCTCACGGTCGACGACGGTCCGGGCCTGGAGGGCTACCGCACGGCCGGCCAGGACGACTGGTTCAAGCAGCCGGTGCCCGGCCGCTGACCCTCCCACGGACGCCGTACGCCACCGCCGTGGCCGCGAACAGCCCCCAGAACACGGGAAGTCCGGCCGCGGCGAAGGCGTCCTGCGCGGCCCACCCGGCCACCGCGAGCACCCACACCGCGGCGGCCGTGACCCGCCAGTGCGCCCCGGCGGTCCGCAGGAGGACCGCGGCCAGCGCCAGACAGAGCAGCTGGAGCGCGAACGGCAGGGTTCGGAGCACCCCTGCCGGGGAGTCCAGCCCCGCCGCACCGGCGAGGAAGCCGGCCAGTGTCCCGTGCCAGTCGCCCGATGCGGCGGCCGGCCGGATGCCGAGGAACAGCGGGGCGGAGTGCAGGGCCGCCACGGTCACCAGCAGGGCGGCGCCCAGCAGCGCGGGCCGAGGACGGCGCTGGGCGACGGCCGCGCTGTAGACGACGATCATGAGCACCCCGGAGGTCAGGGTGACCGGCGGCAGCGCGTCGACCAGCTCCGCACCGGTCAGCCGTAGGCGCCCGGCGTGCGCCGCCCGCGACAGCGGGACCCAGAACAACACGGCGGCGAGCCCCAGCAGCCCCCACAGCCACGGCGCGTCACCGCTCCCGTGCCCGGCGGCGGCCCGGCCCTCCGGTGCGCGGACGGGGAGGCCGTAGGCAGGGGTCACCGTGTCGTGGGCTCCCCGCAGATACATCGTGTCGGAGGTCCAGTCGGCCGCGTGGTCCTCGGCCCGTCGCTCCCGGGAGTGCTGCGCGGCGAGCCTGGCCCAGCTCGTCCCGAACTCCTCGCTCTTCGGCCCGGGACGCCGAGAACCCCACGGTGCCCGCCCGGTGAGGGCCGACCGTAGTCCCAGCGCGGACGCGGCCGCCACCGCGGTCATGGCGAGCAGCATCGCCCAGCCGGCGCCCGCGATGCCCATCGGGCCGAGCAGCAGGGCCGCGCTGCCCAGGACGAGAGCGCACATCGTCCCCTGCAGGACGGCCAGCGCACCGGTGCGGCCCTGCACCCGCAGCACTCCGATGTACAGCTCGACCACGACCCGGGGCAGGGCGGCCGCGGCCAGAAGCCGCAGGACCAGGGTGCCGTGGGCGGCGTAGTCGGAACCGAAGGGGCTGAGGATCTGCGGGGCGAAGAGGACCAGCACGACGACGACGGGGACCAGCAGGACCGCCATGCGGCGCAGTGCCCCGCGGACGCCTTCGGCCAGGTGGCCGGGGCTGTGCGAGGCGTGCGCGGTGAGGGAGGAGGCCATGTTGATGGCCATGAACTCCATGGTGCCGCCGACGGTGTAGGCGATGTAGAAGAAGCCGTTGTGCGCGGCGTCGAAGCGCACGGCCACCATCACCGGCAGCAGGTTGATCATCGCCAGGCTGAAGAGCGCGCCGACCGAGTCCCCGGCCAGGAATCTGCCGATCTCACGCAGCCGGGGCGGCTCGCGGTCCCGGTCGGCACCCGCCTGACGCGGGATCAGCCTGCGGAAGATCAGCCAGCCGAGCGGCAGTACGGACAGGGCGATGGCCGCGGCCCAGGAAACGAAGACGCCGAGGGCCGGCAGGGCGGTCGCGAACGCTGCGAGGAGCAGCAGCTTGCCGATGGAGAACACCGCGTTGCCCACGGGCACCCAGACGGCCTTGCGCAGCCCGGTCAGCACTCCGTCCTGGAGCGTGAGGACCGCCCAGGCCACGCAGGAGCCGGTGAAGACGAGCCCGGCGGACAGGGTGCCGAGCGGGGCGTAGGAGTCACCCCACAGGTCCAGGGTGAGCAGGAAGACCACACAGGCGAGGGTGACGACGACGGAGCTGACCAGATAGGTGCGGGCGACCAGGGATCCGGTGGCGCGTCCGGCGCGGGGCACGTAGCGCACGACCGCGCCGATCATCGTGGTCGCGGTGACCGAGGCGAGGAGCCGCATCGCGGCGATGGCGGCGGAGCCCTGGCCGACGGCCTCCTCCGTGTAATAGCGGGCGGCGACCAGCCAGAAGCCCAGGCCGAGGGCGGCGGAGACACCGGTGGAGAGCATCAGGGCGTAGGCGTTGCGGAACATCGAGTCGCCGCTCGCACCGTCCTCCGGGGCGGGTGAGGGCGCCGTTCCGGCCTCCGGCGGGCCGACTCTCGTCGTGTCAGCCACCGGGCAGCTCTCTCGCGGGCCGGACACCCGCCGAGGTGAGGATCTCGATGACGGGACCGGCGCGCAGCGGGTCGACGGGCAGGGCGTGCCGTGCGAACCAGGCCGCCCCGTCGGGGGCGGGGGACGGGTCGGTGAAGGCCTCGCCCGCGTAGGTGTCGAGCGGTGGGTCGTAGAGGTAGCCGACGGTGATGCGGTGGCGGGCGAGCGCGGCGACGGCCGCGTCCCGGTCGGCCACCAGCAACGGCACCCGGAACAGCGGCTGTACGGGGGCGCCGGCGGGAATCGGAGGCGCCCAGCGGGTCGTGAGGAGGCGTTCGGCGCCCGTCCGGTGCGCGACGAGGCGTTCGTCGAGGCGGGCCAGCAGGCGTCGGACCCTTCGCAGCCGTAATCGGCCCGGAGCGATGCGGTAGTCGTGCATGTCGACGCGGGCCCAGGAGTGGAAGGCCGTCAGCGAGGGCGCGGCGCCCAGGGCCCCCAACAGCTCCGCGGGCCGCAAGGGCATCCGGATCTCCTCCCGTTCCTGGAGCCCGAGGAGCCGCAGGGCCCACCAGGCCGCCGGGGCGAGCCGCAGTCCGCGTACGGCCGACTCCGCGTACGGGCGTACGGCGTAGGCGAGTTCGGCGGTGAGGCGGGCCGGGTCGAGCAGGGCGTCCCGGGCCTGCTCCAGCGGGGCTCGCAGGGCAGGGTTGGCGAGGGCGAGGAAGCCTCCGGCCTTCGCGCCGACGTGTTTGGAGAGGCTGAAGACGGCCGCGTCCCCGAAGGATCCGACCGGCTTTCCGTCCGTGGCGCTGCCGATGGCGTGCGCGGCATCCTCGATCAGCGGGATGCCGAGGCGGTCGCAGCGCTCGCGCAGCCGGCGGGCCGGGTCCGGATTCCCGTACAGATTGGTGGTGAGGACGGCGGAGAGGCCGGTCCACACGGAGTCGGGCACCGCGTCCATGTCGATCGAACCGTCCGAGGCGGACAGCGGGGCCTGGACGGGCCGCAGGCCGGCCGCGAGGACGACGAAGAGGATGACGTCGTCGTTGACCGGGGACATCAGGATCTTTCCGCCGGGTTCGCACCAGTGGCGGAGCGCCACGTAGAGGCCCAGTCGGCAGGACGGGACGTACAGGCATTCCCGGCCGAGCCGGGTGCCCATCGCGGATTCCACCGCTTTCGCTGCTTCCGGCACGGCACGGTCCGCCGGACCGCTCTCCCCATGAGCCATGTGTTCCCCCCAGAACCCTGCCCAATGTCGCCCAGTCCGTGGCACTTCGTCAACAATGCGGAAGGACCCGCCCGTCGGCCTGGGCAGGTCCTTTCGCAAGGGTGTACCGGGGGTGCCGGTGACGCCGGGTCACTCCTCCACGGTCAGGCCCTTCCTGAGCTTGACCAGAGTCCGGGAGAGCAGCCGGGACACGTGCATCTGCGAGATGCCGAGTTCTTCGCCGATCTCCGACTGCGTCATGTTGGAGACGAACCGCATGGAGAGGATCGTGCGGTCGCGCAGGGGGAGCGAGGCGATGAGCGGCTTGAGGGACTCGACGTACTCGATCCCTTCGAGGCCGTGGTCCTCGTAGCCGAGGCGGTCCGCGAGGGCGGAGTCGTTGCCGTCGCCGTGGTCGTCGGGCTTGGCGTCCAGCGAGCTCGCGGTGTACGCGTTGCTCGCGGCCATGCCCTCGACGACCTCGTCCCTGCTGAGGCCGAGGCGGTCGGCGAGTTCGACGACCGTGGGCGCGCGGTCCAGCTTCTGGGCCAGTTCGTCGCCCGCCTTGGCCAGGTCCAGCCGCAGTTCCTGCAGTCGGCGCGGGACGCGCACGGACCAGCTGGTGTCACGGAAGAAGCGCTTGATCTCGCCGACGATGGTGGGCATCGCGAATGTCGGGAACTCCACGCCCCGGCTGAGCTCGAAGCGGTCGATCGCCTTGATCAGGCCGATGGTGCCGACCTGGACGATGTCCTCCATGGGTTCGCTGCGGGAGCGGAACCGGGCGGCTGCGAACTTGACCAGGGCCAGGTTGAGCTCGACGAGGGTGTTGCGGACGTACGCGTACTCGTGGGTGCCCTCCTCGAGGGCTTCGAGCCGCGCGAAGAGCGTCTTGGAGAGGGCCCTCGCGTCCAGCGCGCCGACTTCGGCGAAGGGCGGGATCTCGGGAAGTCCCTCGAGGCCCTCGTACTCGTCGACCGGAAGGTGGTCGTCGGTGGTCAGGTCGGTGGTCGTGCCGGTGGTGCTGGTGCTGATGCGCGGGCCGGGTACGGCGCTCGCGGCAGCGGAGTCGGAATCGGTCGGTCCCTGAGGACATGCCGACGTCGCGATGTGGGTACGCGATACGTCGAGCCGGGGTGACATGGTTCTCCTCCATCGTTCTCGGCATATGGCTGCCGATGCCCATACGTGTTCCTGCGGTGAAGCGGCGCCTCCGAAGCCGATCGAAAATTCCTGGTGCAGATGTCCCTTCTACCCTTACCCGCTTCCAGCCATGAGTTACAAGCGCCAAATCCGCCTGTATGTCCGCTTTGTGGAGTTCTCCGACTACCGTGTGGCGAGGGAAACGCGTAATGTTTTACGCACGTCGGGGGCAGCCACGATGAAGCCGCGTACACAGGGACGCGGGTAGTGACGGACGGCGAAGAGGGACGTGCATGGACCGCGGGACGGTCGGCAGTGCGAACCGGGGTCGGCTACAGGTCGAGGTCCGGACAGAGGGCCGCAGTGAAGTCGTGACGCCGGTGGGTGAGCTCGATCACCACACCGCCGATCTGCTGCGCGAGCCTCTGGAGAGCGCGGTCGAACAAGGACGTACACGTCTGGTGGTCGACTGCTCGCGACTCGACTTCTGTGATTCCACCGGGCTCAATGTGCTGCTCGGCGCACGCCTGAAGGCGGAGGCAGCCGGGGGAGGGGTTCACTTGGCCGGAATGCAGCCCGTGGTGGCTCGTGTCTTCGAGATCACGGGGGCAGAGGCGGTCTTCACCGTCCACGCCTCGCTCGAAGACGCTCTGAGCACCTGACAGCGGCGCTTTCCATGCGTCTCCCCGGCCCCGGGAACCCCGGCTGTCGCGCGAGTCACGCCCATGGCGTAGCCGAAGTGGGTGTTGTCACCATTCAGCCGGGCAGGAGAGATCCCGTCGGGGTCATGAAGCCCGCACGCTCTGTATGTGATCTGTATCTGTTCGATGGCAACACACGGTGAATCGGTGAGGTGAAGCGCTGATGAGCACCACCCGGCAGCATCAGCCGGGCGGCCTCGGCCGCGAGCCGGACGGCACGGGCAACGCCTCTGCCGTGCCCGCTGACCGGCAATGGCGCACGCTCTCGCTGAGACAGGCCAGCGGCATCGTGCCGATGGCCCGCGACTTCGCCCGGCAGGCGCTCTACGACTGGGGCTGGCTGCCCGCGTCGGGCGCCGACCGGCGGGCGGCCGCCGAGGACGTCCTGCTGGTCGTCTCCGAGCTCGTCACGAACGCCTGCCTGCACGCGGAGGGCCCCGAGGAGCTCCGTATCGCCTGCTCGCCCAAGATGCTCCGGGTCGAGGTCGTCGACGGCGGCGCGGGACAGCCGGCGCCCCGTACCCCGCACCGCGCGGGGCGGCCCGGCGGGCACGGCATGTTCATCGTGCAGCGGCTCTGCCTCGACTGGGGCGTGTCGCGCACGCCGGAGCAGCCGGGCAAGACGGTCTGGGCGGAGCTCGCGGCGCCGGCGTAGCCCGCCCATGCTTCCCACGACTTCCGCGTGGACCTCTGCCCGCATGACTCAGGGCCCCGCACCGATAGG
>NZ_JBHWZS010000061.1:0-35194 GCF_042728155.1 Streptomyces sp. NPDC060209 | reverse complement strand
GCCCCCGGCCGAGCGGACGGGGCGCTTTCTTTTTTTAGCCGGACTTAAGTGAAGCCGGCGGTGGAAATTCAGTATTTCATCAGCGAATCAGGGCCGCTTGACCGGCCGATGACTGATGCTTAGGATCCGTCGGGCTGCACATGAATGCGATCGCCCAGCAATCGATTTGCGGGAACAGAGCGGAGTAACCCGAAGTTGCCGATCTACCAACACATCAGGCGGATAGCCGGTCCGTTGCTGCGTGCCGCGGTGCGCCTCGAGGCGACCGGTTTGGAAAACGTGCCGCGGTCGGGTCCGGTGATACTGGTCTCCAACCATCTCTCGATCCTGGATTCCACATTTCTTCCGCTGGTCCTGGACCGTCACGTCACCTTCATGGCCAAGGCCGAATACTTCCGGGGACGCGGCCTGATCGGGAAGTTCACCTCCTCGTTCATGAACGGCAGCGGTCAGATATCTGTCGACCGAGCCGATCAGCGGGCGGCCGTCGCCTCTCTGGACCCATGTCTGGCGGTCCTGGAGCAGGGCGGCGTCTTCTGCATCTATCCGGAGGGCACCCGGTCACCGGACGGCCGGCTCTACCGGGCGCGTACCGGTGTGGCGTGGCTGGCACTGAAATCCGCAGCACCGGTGGTGCCCGTCGCCATGTTCGGCACGGACCGAGTGCTCCCTCCGGGCCGCCGCGTGCCTCGTCCGGCCAGGGTCCGGATCGTCTTCGGGCCGCCCCTGGACCTCACGGAGTACGCGGGCGGGGCCGGTGAGGCCCGCACCAGGCGCCTCGCGGCCGACACCGTCACCGATGCCGTCGCCGCGCTCTCCGGTCAGGAGTACGTCCCCGTCTACGCCACGTCCGCGGCCACCTGAGCCCGGACCACGCCCCCATCCCCTTCCGAGGAGCCCGCAGTGGAACTTGCCCTGAACGTGCTGGATGCCCAGTCCATGATCACCACCTTCGGGCTGGCGGGCATCCTCGTGATCATCTTTGTCGAGACCGGATTACTGGTCGGCTTCTTCCTGCCCGGCGACTCCCTGCTGTTCCTGGCAGGCGTGGGCGCCTCCGGCGCCGCCGCCGAGGTCTTCGACCGGCCCGGCTTCCACCTCTCCCTGCCGATGCTCCTCATCGGGGCACCCGTCTGCGCCGTCGCCGGGGCGCAGTTGGGGCACCTGCTCGGCGCGAGGGTCGGAGCGCGGCTGTTCGCGCGGCCCGATTCCCGGCTGTTCAAGCAGGAGTACGTCCAGAAGGCCGAGGCATACCTCAGCCGATACGGGGCCGGCAAAGCGATCGTCCTCGCGCGATTCATCCCTGTCGTGCGGACGTTCCTCAACCCGGTGGCAGGGGTACTCGGAATCCGCGCGGGTGTCTTCCTCGTGTGGAACACGGTCGGGGGCCTGGTGTGGACGGTCGGCATCCTGCTGCTCGGCTACCGCCTCGGCGACACCCTCAAGGGCAGCATCGACAGCTATCTGCTGCCCGCCGTGTTCCTGATCATCGGCGTATCGATGCTCCCCGTCCTCATAGAGGTGGTCCGCACCCGCAGAGCCTCCCGCGCCGCGGCGACCGCCGGTCCCGCGGCGACCGCCGGTCCCGCCGGTCCCGCCGGTCCGGGCACCGTGCCCGACGGGCTCGCCGCCGACCGCGCCGGGACCGGCGCCGTGCAGTGATCCACAGCCGGGGCCGGTGAGAACGTACAGCCCTGCGAGGTGCCGAGTCCGAGGATCAGGAGGCTCATGCGACCTGGTCCGGAACACCCTCGGTCGGCAGCACTCCACTCGGACGCGACCGCGCCCGGCGGCCTGGTCCACCTGCTCCACGCGGAAGGTGGCCAGGTCCGCCTCTGCCGGAACGCTCGGACGAGGGCGCGTCAGGTGCCGTAGCCGGACGGGCGCTTCTCCCCGCGGATGTCCTCCAGCAGGGTCACGACCGCGTCCATGATCCGGCTGCTGGCCTCCCTGAGCACGGGTACGGTCAGCCCGGCGTCGTACAGGTCCGAAAGGTCCACCGGGGGGCCGGCGCGCACCACCAGCGTGGGCCGGGGGCGGAGCCTGACCCGGCTGCCACCCCTGGCGTACGGCGGCATGATCTCGTGGGCGCCCCACTGGGCGACCGGTATGACCGGGGCCCGGGTCATCAGTGCCAGGCGGGCGGCCCCCGTCTTCGGCTGCCCGGGCCACAGCTCCGGGTCGCGGGTGAGCGTCCCCTCCGGATAGATGGCCACGCACTCCCCGCTCCGCACGGCCTCGTACGCCGCCCGCAGGGAGTCCGCCGCCCGGGTGCTGCGCCGCTCGACGGGGATCTGGCCCGTGGCCCGCAGTGCGGCGCCGAGGACGGGGACCTTGAAGAGCGATGCCTTGACGAAGAAGTGGGGCGGCTTGCCGCTGTTGTACTGGAAGTGTCCGTAGGCGAGGGCGTCCACGTACGAGTTGTGGTTGATCACCGTGATGTAGCCACCCGCCGCGGGCAGATGATGGCCGCCCCGCCAGTCCCGGCGCGCGAAGACGCGGCCGGCGGTGCGCACGACGGTGGCTATCAACCGGTAGGTCACCCCGATTCGGCCGGGCTTCGCGTCCTGCGGATCCGTGTTCTCGTCCATGTCTCTGTCCGTACGTTCCGTATCCCGGCCCGGCACTGCGCAAGGGCCCGGCCACAGTATCGACGGGTGGCCCGGGACAGGTGTGGCCGAACGCCGTTCGGAGCCCCGTCGGCACGGTCGGAATTTAGTGCTCCGTTAGCCGCGGCCGGATTCCGCGTACGGGAACGGCGGACGACCAGCCGCATTCCCTGGCCGGACCACTCGGCCAGGTGACCAGGACGACGACGCCGCCCGCCCCGCCGGGCCGCTCCGTGGCCGGGCTTCCTCGTCCTCCGGCAGGTCCATATGTCCGTACGTCCGTGCCCATCGTGTCACCCGCCGCCGCGGCGCGGCGGAATCGCACACCTGGCCGTCCCCCCTCCTCACGGGGGAACGGGGTCGGGAACAGCGGCCGCGAAGGCGTATAAAGGGTCCCTCCCGAGCAGCCGGCGTCCCCGATGGCCACATCACCCCCCACGCGGCCGGCGTCACCGCGTACCGAGAGCGGAGGAGCCTCCCATGAGCACCTCGGAAGAGATCAGCGCCTTGCTCGTCACCAGTTTCGGAACCGATCCGGCCTCCATCCGGCCCGAGGTGCCGCTCCGACAGCTGCGGCTGGACTCGCTCGCCCTGGAGGAGCTCCGGCTCCTCATCGAGGACCGGTTGGACATCGATCTGGAGGACGTAGTCCTTTCGTCGCGCGACACCGTCGGCCACCTGGTCGCGGCCGTGCGCAGCAAGGCCGGCGCGTGACGGGCCGGGGGCCGTTCGCTCGCAGGTCCGCGCAGCCGGGCATCGAGCCGTTCAGCGCCGCGGTCACCGGAGTCGGCCTGGTCACCGCCGCGGGTGTGGGAGTCGACGAGGCCTGGCGGGGGGTGTGCGACACGACGGTCGCCCCGTCGGTGGCGCACCTGCCGGAACTCGCAGGTCTGCCCTGCGACTTCATGTACACCGTCGACGGCCTGGACACGAAGGCCGCCCTGGGCGTCGCCGCGCAACGCCTGATGGACCGCTTCTCGCAGCTCGCCGTGATCGCCGCCCGTGAGGCGGTCGCGGACGCCGGGCTCGACCCCTCGGTCTGGGACAGCGGACGGGTCGCCGTCGTCATCGGGTCCGCCCACGGCGGCCTGCCGTTCTACGACGAACAGCACACCACCCTCACCGAGCGCGGCGCGCGACGCGTCTCCCCGAAGCTCGCCCCGCTGAGCGTCGTCAACGGGGCCGCCAGCAGCGTCGCCATGGACCTGGGTGTGCACGGCCCGAGCCAGGCAGTCTCCGCGGCCTGTTCGTCGGGCACCGTGGCCATCGGCACGGCCCACCAGATGCTCCGTACCGGGGCCTGCGACATCGTCGTCGCGGGCGGCGCCGAATCGGTCCGCTCCCGGCTCCTGATCGCCAGCGCCTGCCAGATGCGGGCCGTCTCCACCCGCCGCGACGACCCCCAGGCCGCGTGCCGTCCGTTCGACACGCACCGCGACGGCTTCGTCGTCGGCGAGGGCGCCGGCCTCCTCGTCATGGAACGCCCCGAGCACGCCCGTGCCCGCGGCGCCAAAGTCCGCGCACATGTCGCCGGTTACGGGGCTTCCAGCGACGCCCACTCCGCCGTCGCCCCCGACCCCGACGGCCTCGGCATCGAGCGCGCGCTGCGCACCGCCCTCGCCGACGCGGGCATCGACGCCACCGACATCGGTCATGTCAACGCCCACGGGACGTCGACCGTCGCCAACGACCTCATCGAGGCGGGCATGCTGCGCCGTGTCCTCGGCGAGCACCCCCTCGTCACCTCGACGAAGGCAATGACCGGACACACCCTGGGTGCCGCGGGCGGCATCGAGACGGCGCTGACCGTCCTCGCGCTCCAGCACCAGCTCGTCCCGCCGACCGCCAACCTGGACGCCCCCGATCCGGCGATCCCCGTCGAGGTGGTGAGCAAGGAGGCCCGGCCCGCCGCGTTCGACTGCGCCGTCAAGACGTCGCTCGGCTTCGGCGGCCACAACGCGGCGCTCGTGCTCACCAGAGCCTGACCGGAAGCGAGGAGCACCATGCCCGAGGAGATCATCCGGTCCCTGACCGTGGACGGGCTGCGTTACGGCTATCGCCTGCTGCCCCGTGACCCGGCCGCCGGCGGAGCACCGGTCACCGAGCCGGTACTCGTCATCGGCGGTGCGCTGCAAGGCATGTTCGGCTGGCCGCAGATGGACGACCATCTGGGCCCGGTGGCCGACGTGGTGACCGCGGACCTGCCCGGCATGGGTACGGCGGACCCCCTGCCGCCCGGCCCCAGCGCCCCGGTACTGCGTGCGGCGGTCACCGGGATCATCGACGATCTGGGCGCTTCCCGGATCAATCTCTTCGGCTTCTCCTACGGCGCGGCCATCGCCTTCGGCTGCGCGCAGCACGACCCGGGGCGCATCGCCCGGCTCGTCCTCGGGGGCGTCCCCACCCATATCGGTGAGGACCGGCGGGCCTACTGGCACCGGGCGACGCGGGCGCTCGCGGAGGGCGACGCGGAGGGCTTCGCGGCGCTGGCCGCCGACGGGCTGATGTGCCTCGACCCGGACCGGCCCGTACACCGCAGGGAGCTCGCCCGGCGCTATGTGCGGCGCTCCTTCCTGCACGCGCTCGCCCACTCGGAGCACGCCGCCGACTCGCTGCGGCGGGCGCTGGGGGACCGTCCGGACTTCTCCGGCGGGCTGTCCGGCGTACCGGCCCTGGTCTTCGCCGGGGAGCACGACACGGTGACGTCGCCGGAGCTGCAGCGGGAGTTCGCGGGGACGATCGAGGGGAGCCGCTTCCTCACCCTCCCGGAGTCCGACCACTGGGTCGTTCTGGAGCGCTCCGACGAGGTCGCCGCCCTCGTGACCCGCTTCTTCACGGACCAGCCGCTCGACCCTGCCGCCGTCCGGCTCCCGCACCAGGCCTGGACCGGGGAGGTCACCGCAGCGGAATCCACACCCGCATCGCCCCCGCGCCCCGGTTCGCCCACACCGCGTACGGCACCGCTGTGAGCGCCCCGGCCTTCACCACCGTGACACCGCCGAGCAGCCCGGGGCGGTGCTCCGCCTCGAGAGAGGTGCTCGCGTCGAGGAGCACCTCGTCCAGCCTGCGGGGCTGGTCCACCGCCTCCAGGCAGTAGACGAGCGGGCCGAACTCGATGGCGGCGCAGCCGCGTACGGCGTCGACGCGCGGGTCCGGGTGCGTGAGCCGGGGCCGCACCGGCAGATCGAGGACGACCCGCTCACCCCGCTCCCACTGCCGGCGCACCCGCAGCCAGCCCGCCTCGCCCTCGGCCGGCTCGCCGTCCAGGGTGGCACCGGAAGCCCACGCGGGGATGCGGAGCGACAGCGTCCAGGTGCCGGCCTCCTCGGCGGTCACCGTGATCCGGCCGTCCCACGGGTAGTCGGTCTCCACGGACACCGGCCCGTAGGTCCCGGTCGCGTACTGGTGGAGCCGTACGCCGTCGTCGTCCGTGCCGGCGACGTAGTGGGGCAGCGAGGCCAGCAGGCGCATGGCGTTCGGCGGGCAGCACGCGCAGCGGAACCAGGGGGTGCGTCGCGCCGACTGGTCGTCGCGGTGCCCCTCGTAGTCCTCGCGCACCTGGAGCGGGTTGACGTACAGCCAGCTGTCGCCGTCCAGGCCGCACCCGGCGGCGAAGCCGTTGAACAGGGTGCGCTCGATCAGGTCGGAGTAGCGGGCCTCACCGGTCAGCAGGGCCAGGCGCCAGCTCCACTGCACGGAGGCGATGGCGGCGCACGTCTCGTTGTACGCCCGGTCCGGCGGCAGCTCGTAGGGATCGCCGAAGGACTCCAGCTCGTGCCGGGAGCCCAGGCCGCCGGTGAGATACGTCTTCGACTCCGTCATGGTGTCCCAGAGCCGCACCGCCGTCTCCCGCAGCCCGGCGTCCCCCGTCTCGGTGGCGAGGTCGGTGACGCCGGCCAGCAGGTACAGCTGGCGCACCGCGTGCCCGGTGACGGTCCGCGCCTCACGCACGGGCACGTGGTCCTGCCAGTAGCCGGCACCCGGGAAACTCTTCTCGCCGTCGCCCAGCAGGCCGTGGCCGCGCCGGTCGACGAAGTACGAGGCGAGGTCCAGCCAGCGCCGTTCATCCGTCTCCCGGTACAGCTCGACCAGCGCGGTCTCGATCTCCGGGTGCCCGCACACCCCGTCCACGGGCCGCCCGGGTCCGAACACCGAGTCGATGTGACCGGCGAAGCGACGCGCGATGTCCAGGAGCCCGGTGCGCCCGGTGGCCCGGTGGTGGGCCACGGCGGCCTGGATGAGATGTCCGGCGCAGTAGAGCTCGTGACCCCAGTCGAGCTCCTGCCAGCGCCGGTCGGGACGGGCGACCTGGTAGTGCGTCTGCAGATAGCCGTCGTCGTCCTGCGCGGAGGCGAGCAGGGCGATCAACGCCTCGGTGTCCGCGCGGAGTTCCTCGTCGTCAGGTGCCCCGGCGAGCTGCCAGGACGCCGCTTCGAGCCACTTGTGGACATCGGAGTCCTGGAACGGGAAGTCCCCGGCGAAGTCACCCGTGCCACCCGCCGCCGCCCGAAGATTGGCCAGGTTCCCGGCGTCCTCGAGTCTGCGGGGTCCCTGCGGGATGCTGACGTCGGCATTGGTACGGCGCCTGGCGGCCCAGAAGCCGCCGCTGATGGTTGCGCGGCCCACGGGGCGCACCACGGTCCGGGCGGATGCGGACGGGCGTATCGGTCCCGTGGGTCCGGGGATGTCGGCGGGGGGAGCGGCCTCGGCAGTCATGCGGGGGAGGGTAGCGATACGGCCCGTCGAACAGACGGTGGTCAGGGTGGCGGCCCGGTCGGACCGCCACCCGGTGGGTCAGTGCCGGTGGCCCTGTCCCTTCACGTCGATCCGCACGATCTGCGGGTCGTGGTCGCTCGCCTGGTCGGCGAACTCGGCGTTGATGTGCACCACGTCGTAGTCGAAGCGGCGGACGGCGGGGCTGGTCAGGATGTGGTCCAGCGTCTGCGAGTTGCCGTCGTAGACATAGCTGTACTGCTCACCCACGGGCAGCGTGGTGATCAGCGGCTTGAGGACCTTGCCGCTGGTCAGCGCCTTCATCGTGGGGGAGAAGGCGAAGTCGTTCAGGTCGCCGAGCGTGACGACCCGGGCCGACTTGTCCGCCTTCAGGAGCGAGGTGACGAAGGTGTTGACCTCCGCCGCCTGCCGCACGCGCTGCGTCTCGGAGCTGCGCACCGGCTCCTGGTAGCGGCCGTGCAGGGACTGGTCGCCGCCCTTGGACGCGAAGTGGTTGGCGATGACGAAGACCGGCTCACCGCGGAAGCGGAACTCGCCCACCAGCGGCTTGCGGCTGCTGTCCCAGGCCGTGCTCGTGGGGTTGATCCGGCCGGGCGAGACGGAGAGCGTGGCACCCTTCTTGGTCTTCACCGCCTTCACGGCGGTGGTCGCGTCACCGCCCGCACGGTCCACGAAGTCGACCCGGTCGAGGTTGAAGAGGAAGACGTTACGGATGTTGCCACCCGGCTCGCCGCCGTCCCGTCCGTCCTCGGGGGCGACATAGCGCCAGGTGTAACGGGGGCCGCCCGCCGCGACGATCGCGTCCGTGAAGCGCTTCAGCGTCGCCTCGGAACCCACCGTGCCGTCGTTCACCGCACCGTTGTCGTCCTGGATCTCCTCGAGGGACACGATGTCCGGGGACGAGAGGCTGACCGCCACACCCTGGGCGAGCGTGTCGAACTTGGCCTGGTCGTCGGCCGCGTCGAGGTTCTCCACGTTGTACGTGGCGACGGCGAGCTCCTTGCGCTTCTGCTTCCGCGTCACCTCGCGCTTCAGACCGTTGTCCTTCAGCGTGCCCAGCTCGGTGGCCTGCACGTTGTAGCCGCCGAACGACGCGTAGTCGACGACGCCCGTGGTGGAGCCGGACAGCACGTCGCCCACGTCCGCGGCCGGGACGGGCTGCGCGGTGTTCAGCGACATCACCTTGAGGCGGCCGGTGTTCTGGTCCTCGTAGGAGGCGTACAGCGTGCCGCCGCGCCGGGTCGGGTTCTCCCGGGGCTTCACCGTCACCCAGACCTCGTCGTACGCGGTCGTCGCGCCGGTCACCCGGGTGTCGGCCATGGTGACGCGGGTGCCCTCGAGGGACTCGTACAGATCGAGGGCGTACTTCGCCGGGTCGAGGGCGAGGGCCTCGACGGAACCGCCGCCGGCCGTGGGCACATAGGCGTCAGGCACCGAGGAGGCATCGAGCACGACCGCGTCCGGCAGGGCGTTGCCCGAGGACAGGACCGTGGTCAGCGGGGCGGTGATCTGGGTGAGCGACTGGGCACCGGTGGCCGGGTAGTACTCGGCGACCTTGCCGCTGACCAGCACCGAGTCGCCGACGGCGACGGTGGGGGCGGCGGAACCGGTGTAGACGAACACGCCCTCGCTCGTGCGGGGGTCGTCGTCCGGCGCGGTGTCCTGGATCCAGAAGCCGCGCGATCCGGTGGTCCGTACGCCGGTGACGACACCCGGAACCCCGGTGACCGGCTGCCCGGCGAGCGGGGAGAGGCGGGTCGTGCCCTGGATGTCGTGCACCCGCACCGTGCCGGGCTCGGTCGGCCCGCCTGGCTCGCCCGGTCCTGACCCGCCGGAGGTCTCGCCGGCCGCGTTGACCGGCGTCGGGGTGCCCGCGGTCAGGTCGGCGGCGTTGTCGTCGGTGTCCGCCAGGGAAGTGCCGCGCGCCACGGAGGCGGTGGCGGAGGCGCCCGTCACGGGGCCGCTGCCCTCCCGCACGACCGCGGAGCCGTAGCCCACGAGGTCGACGATCCGGGTGTCGGCGGCGCAGTCCGCGCCGGTCTTGCAGGTCAGCGGTGCGGTGCCGGAGACGAGCGCGACGGTGCCGCTCGCCGCGGACATCGCGACCGTTCCGGTCGCGTCGGCGGTCGGCAGGGCCACCGTGCCGCCGGTGCCCGCGGCCTGGGCGACGAGGTAGCGGGCACCCGGCGCGACGGCGCCGGACAGCTCGGAGACCTGCCACAGCGATCCGGCGGAGGGGGTGCCCGGCAGGTACTGGACGCTGAAGCCGGACAGGCCGAAGGAGCTCTGGCCGGCGTTGGCCAGCTCGATGTAGTCACGGGTGAGCGTCGCGCCGGAATTGCCCCCGCCGCCGTACACCTCGGAGATGACGGCCGACGACGACGGTGCCGCGAAAGCGGCGGGCAGCGCGGTCACCGACAGGGTCACGGCGACGGCGGCGGCCAGCAGGGCGGAGCCGGGTCTGGCTATGTGCACGGGAACTGCCCCCAAATGTGTAGTGAGGGGCCAAAAACTATGCGCGTAGACCGGTCGTGGCAAGAGACCGGAGGTTAATTCCGGGCGTCATTGCCCCGCTGCCGCCGAACAGTTCGGGTCCGGGCCGGCGTCCGTCCGGCTCCGCCCGCGCATGCCCGCGCGCCGCGGGTCCCCGGGACGGGGCGGACGGGTGCGACGACCTGCGGTGGTCCACGGAACGCCGGACGGCGACCGGCAGTTCACCGACGGCACGGGAGTCCACCATGCGGTCAGGTGTTTGACCGGCTTACGGCGTTCCGGATACGTTGCGTGACATGCAGCGATCCGCACACCTGACGACGCGAGGTCATGTCGACCTGAAGCGCGTGTGCTCCGCGGCGTGTCACCGGGGCTGAGCACCCGCAGTCCGCGCCCGGAGGAACTTTCCCCTTCCCGGCTTGCGCAGGACGCCCCGTCACGGACGGCGGGACCCAGGCCGGCACGATGCCGCCGAGTCCGTCAGGAGGCCCCTGTTACGGGGCACTCACCTCCACGCCCGCTGCCATCGAGGACCTGGAAGACCTGTGACAAGTCTGCCTGCGCCCACCCGCCGCTCCCGGCCCCCGCGCCGCTCCGAGATCCCCTCGTCCGGACACGCACGCCGCGCCTCGGGCACGGGGTCCGTGCTGGGCGCGATCCTCGACCACGGCCCGGTGGCCCGCTCCACAGTCGCCAGGCTCACCGGGCTCTCGCCCGCCTCGGTGACCGGGCACGTGGGGCAGCTCCTGTCGCGCGGCCTTGTCCGGGAGAGTGCCGAGGCGACCGGTCCGCGCGGGCTCGGACGCCCTCACGTACCCGTCGAGATCGACACCTCCCGCTTCCTGGTGGCCGGGGCCCACATCGCGGTCGCGCACTCCACGGTCGCCCTGATGGATCTGCGCGGCCGGGTCGTGGCCGAGGACCGCCGGCCACACATCGACACGGACCCGCGCCGCATCCTCGACGACCTGGCCGCCAGGCTGCCTCTGCTGACGGCCTCCCACGCGGCCGGCCGGCAGGTGCTGGCGCTGGGCGTCGCCACAGGGCACCGGGTGGATCCCGCCGCCGGAGTCGTCGTGGAGCATCCGCACCTGGGCTGGCGCGCCGTTCCCGTACGCGAGATCCTGACCGCCGCCACCGGGCTCCCGGTCCATGTGGACAGTCATTCCCGGGCGTTGGCCCGGGCCGAGCAGATGTTCGGCGAGGTGTCGACGCGGCGCAGCACGGTGCTGCTCTTCATCGGCGCGGTGGTCGACGGGGCCTACGCCACCTCCGGTGAACTGCACCGGGGGCCGCGCTCCGGCGCCGGCAGCGTGGCCCATCTCCCCCTGGGTTCAGGCGGATCGGGCGACGCGGAGCCCTGTCGGTGCGGGCGTACCGGATGCCTGCAGTCAGAGGTTTCCGAACGGGCCATGATCCGCCGCGCCGCCGAACAGAGCCTGCACGTAGGGACGTTCCAGGAGTTGCTGGATCACGCCATGGCAGGGGAGCCGCGGGCCGTGGCTCTGTTCCGCCGCCGCGCCCGCCTGGTGGGCAGGGCCGCCGCGTTGCTCCTGGACATGTTCGACCCGGAATGCCTCGTGGTGGTCGAGCCCGGGGCGGGCCGGCTGCCGGAGTGCCTCGCCGACCTCAGGGAAGAGGTGGGGATGCGCTCCTGGGTCTGCGACGATCCGGAACGGGCCGTGGTGCCCAGCAGCTTCACCGGATCGGTGCTGGCCACGGCGGGCGGTGCGGTGGCGCTGGGCGCCCTGTACACCGACCCGCTGGGTCCGTGGCCCGCGCTGCCCGCGGTGTCCTGACCTCCTCCGATTCCCGCTTTAATTCAGAACGTTGCATTGTTGACCGGCCGCAGCCCGAACGGGAAGATGGATTCATGACCAGCCGACAGCGGAATTCAGAGAGCGTGCCCACAGCGGCACGCTCCTGCCGCACGGCCGCGCCGACGAGCGGAAACGCCCGGCGCTCCTGTTGTCGTCCCTGTCCGGGTAACCGATAACCCCCTGCTGAATTACCGGGCGGTCCGCACTCGTGCGTGATTCTCCTTCCGCCCGTACTCCCGTGCACCCTCGCGCGCTTCGACAGGTCCTCACGCGATTCCGCACGCCCAATTTCCGCCTTTGACCGGAGAGAGACATTGACCGTCACCGTGTCCTCGTACGCCGCCGTCCGACCGTCCGATTCCACCGCCACCGCAGCCACTCCCGGTATCGCACCGGAGCGCTTCAAGCAGGCCTTCCGCAGGTACCCGGCGGGCGTCGTCGTCGTCACCGCCGACGCCGGTCACGGGCCGGTGGGATTCACCGCCACCTCGCTCAGCTCGCTGTCCCTCGCCCCGCCGCTGGTCTCCTTCGGCATCGGGACGTCCACCTCGTCCTGGCCGCACATCGAACAGGCCTCCACGGCCGTCGTGAACTTCCTCGGTGTCGAACAGACACAGGTGGCAACCACGTTCGCCACCAGCGGCATCGACCGGTTCGCCGCCCCGACCCGCTGGCGCCGGCTGCCCGGCGGGGACCCCGTGCTCGACGGGGTGGCCGGCTGGCTGCGGCTCACCGTGCAGAGCATCGTCCCGGCCGGCGACCACCGCATCGTCGTCGCCAGGGTCGAGGAGTCCTGGCTGGACGAGGGACGCAGTCCTCTGCTCTTCCACGACGGCTCCTACCACTCCATCCGCCCCGCGCCCGACCAGTGATCAGGAATTCACCATGACACGCCATGACAACCGGCGGGCCCTGGCCCGGAGGTCTTTTCTCGCTCTCGCGGGAGGCACCGTACTGAGCCTCGCCGCATGCTCGCCGCAGGTGAAATCCGTCGCCGGTGCGGAACCCGCCGGCGCTCTCCCGTCCGGAGTTCCCGCATCCGGGACCAAGCTGAAGATCGCCGCTCGTTCGGCACAGCTCCAGCTGAAGCCCGCAGGGCTGGCGAAGGAACTCCCCTTCACCGTCACCGAGTGGCCGAACCTTTCAGCGGGACCCGATATCATTCAGGGTTTCCGTGCGAAATCCATTGACCTGGCCACCAATGCCGGAATTCCGCCGATCCAGGCACACGCCATCGGCGTCCAGGCGAAAATCGTCGCGGTCCAGGTCCGCCGGCACCCGCTCTACACCTTCGCGACGGCCCCCGGCTCGTCCATCACGAAGGCCGAGGACTTCCGGGGCAAGAAGATCGGGTTCTCCCAGGGCCAGGCGCAGGGCGTCGTCGTCCTGCGCGCGCTCAAGGAAGCGGGACTGAAGAACTCCGACGTCGAGCTGGTGGCCCTGCCCAGCACACAGTTCCTCACCGCCCTGCAGTCCGCGCAGGTCGATGTCGCGCCGCTGGGAGAGCCGACCCTGACGAAGTATCTCGACCAGTACGGCAAGGACGGCGCCCGCGGGGTGAAGACGGAGGTCGTCGACCTGCTGACCGTGCTCTGGGCGCCGAACGAGGTACTCAACGACCCGGAGAAGGCCAAGGCCGTACGCAGCTTCATACCTCTGTGGGCGCGGGGTCAGGTCTGGGCCTGGGAGAACCAGGACGAGTGGATCGACACGTACTACGTGAAGGACCAGGGCGTTTCCAAGGAGGACGGCAGGCGCATCGTCGACTCGCAGCACAAGCCGCAGTTCCCGGTCAGCTGGGACGAGGCCGTCGACTGGGAGCAGGAGACCGCCGATCTGCTGGCCGAAGGAGGCTTCGTACCGAAGCAGAAGGCCTCCGAACTGTTCGACCGCCGATTCGAAGGGCTGGCGGCGAAGGCCGTGGCCGCCGAGTACCGGGAGGGGTCATGACCGACCTGTTGGCGAAAGCGCGGACGGCCAAGACGGAGACTGCGACGCCGGAGCCTGCCGGATCCCGGGCCACCGGGGGCTCGGCGCACGTCTCCAAGGGCACCCGCCGGCGCCTCGGCCCCGGCCGGGCGCTGCCCTTCGGGCGGCTGATCGGCCCGGCGCTGCTCGTGCTCCTGTGGTGGGCAGCCTCCGCGTCCGGCTATCTCGATCCGCGGATCCTTTCCTCACCGGGCACGGTGTTCGCCACCGCGGGCGACCTCGTCAGCACCGGCCGCCTCCAGGACAACGTCCTGATCTCGCTCCAGCGCGCCGGGCTCGGTCTGTTCTTCGGGGTGTCGGCCGGGGTGATCCTGGCCGTGGCGGCGGGGCTGAGCCGCAGCGGTGAGTATCTTCTGGACGGCCCGCTCCAGATCAAGCGGGCCATCCCCTCGCTGGCGATGCTCCCCCTGCTGATCCTCTGGCTCGGCATCGGTGAGCAGATGAAGGTCACCGTGATCGCGCTCGGCGTCGCGGTGAACATGTACATCAACACGTACGCCTCGCTGACCGGCATCGACAGCAAGTACGTCGAGCTTGCCGAAGGACTCGACCTGAGCCGCGGGCAGTTCGTCCGCAAGGTCGTCGTCCCCGGCTCGCTGCCAGGCTTCTTCGTCGGCCTGAGGCTCGGCGTCACCTCGTCCTGGCTCGGCCTCATCGTGGTCGAGCAGATCAACGCCACCAGCGGCATCGGCTACATGATGTTCCAGGCCCAGCAGTACGCCCAGTCCGACGTGATCATCGTGGGGCTGGTGGCCTACGGCATCTTCGGCTTCGCCTCGGACGCGGCGGTACGCGCAGTCGAAAGGAAGGTCCTGTCATGGCGACGCACACTGGCGGGCTGACGGAAGACCGGCCCGCGATCCGCACCTCACGTCTGGTACGGCGGTTCGGCGACCGGGACGTCCTGAAGGAACTCGATCTGACAGTGGCGCAGGGGGAGTTCACGGCGCTCCTCGGGCGCAGCGGCTCCGGCAAGTCCACGCTGCTGCGGGCCGTCGCCCGCCTCGACCACACCGTCGAGGGATCCGGCGAACTCGTCGTACCGGACAGGGTTTCGCTCTCCTTCCAGGACTCCCGGCTGCTGCCCTGGCTGAGGGTGCTCGACAACGTCGTCCTCGGACTGCGCGGCCCCGGGGCTCGCGAGCGAGGCCTGACGGCGCTCGCCGAGGTCGGCCTGGAGGGCCGCGACCGCTCCTGGCCCCATGAGCTGTCCGGCGGCGAACAACAGCGCGCCGCTCTGGCCCGCGCCCTCGTGCGCGACCCCGAACTCCTTCTCGCGGACGAGCCGTTCGGCGCCCTGGACGCGCTGACCAGGATCAAGATGCACGACCTGCTGCGCGAACTGTACGAACGCCACCGCCCCGCGGTGCTGCTGGTCACCCATGACGTCGACGAGGCCGTGGAGCTCGCCGACCGGGTCCTCGTCCTGGAGGACGGCCGCATCTCCGTCGATCTCAGGATCGATCTGCCGTCCCCGCGCTCCCGCCGCGAACCGCGCTTCCAGGAATACCGCGACACACTGCTCGCCGCCCTCGGCGTGGCACAGCCCCAGCTCACGCACTGATCTTCCGAGATCCTCCGAGGAGAAGACACCCATGCCGCGCAAGCAGCTCCACCTGAACGCCTTCCTGATGTCCACCGGCCACCACGAGGCGTCCTGGCGGCTCCCCGAGAGCCATGCCGAAGCCAACTCCGACCTGGAGCACTACAAGAACCTGGCGCGCATCGCCGAACGCGGGCTCCTCGACTCCCTGTTCTTCGCGGACGGCCCCGTCCTCATGGGCGACCCCGGCCGGCGGCCCGCCGCCAAGCTGGAACCCACCGTGCTGCTCACCGCCCTCGCCGGGGTCACCGAGCGCATCGGTCTGATCGCCACCGCTTCCACCAGCTACAACGAGCCCTACAACCTGGCCCGCCGGTTCGCCTCGCTGGACCACATCTCCGGCGGCCGGGCCGGCTGGAACATCGTCACCACCGCCGGTGCCGACGCGGCCCGCAACTTCGGTCTCGACGACACCCCGCTGCACCGCGACCGCTACCGGCGCGCCGCCGAGTTCGTCGAGGTGTCGACGAAGCTCTGGGACAGCTGGGCGGACGACGCGGTCGTGGCCGACAAGGAGGCCGGGGTCCACGCGCTGGCCGACCGGGTGCGCAGCATCGGACACACCGGCGAGTTCTTCCGGGTCGACGGCCCGCTCAACGTACAGCGGACCCCGCAGGGCTATCCGTTGCTCGTGCAGGCGGGTTCCAGCGAGAACGGCAAGGACTTCGCGGCCCGTTACGCCGAGGCGGTGTTCACCGCGCAGCAGACCCTCGAGGAGGGCATCGCCTTCTACAAGGACGTCAAGCAGCGTGCCGAGGCGCTGGGCCGCAATCCCGACGGCATCAAGATCCTGCCCGGCATCGTCCCGGTCATCGGAGACACCGAGGCCGAGGCGCTGGAGCTCGACGCCGAGCTGGACCGGCTCATCGTCCCGGAGTACGCCAAGCGCCAGCTGGCCAGGACGCTGAAGCTCGACCCGGCCGAGCTGCACCTCGACCGGGAGCTTCCGGACGGCCTTCCCGACGAGGACGAGATCGAGGGGGCCAAGAGCCGCTACACCCTCGTCGTGGAGCTCGCCAGACGCGAAAAGCTGACGGTGCGTCAACTAATTGGCCGGCTCGGCGGCGGGCGCGGACACCGTACCTTCGCCGGTACGGCCGAACAGGTCGCCGACACCATCGAGCACTGGTACGACAGCGGGGCGGCCGACGGCTTCAACATCATGCCCGCCGTGCTCCCCTCCGGGCTGGAGGTCTTCGTGGACCGGGTCGTCCCGATCCTCCAGGAGCGGGGTCTGTTCCGCACCGAGTACACCGGATCCACCCTGCGTGAGCACTACGGGCTGCCGAGGCCGGCCAACCGGCTGTTCGACACCGTCGACACGAGTGAGGGCCACACCGGCATCGGCCTCGCCACGGCGGCGGCCCGGTGACCGACTGTCCTGACACGGGGCGGCGCGAGCGGACGGGACGGTCCGGCGAACAGCCGCCCGCGCCACCCGGCTGGGCCAGGCGGATGCTGGGGTACTGCCTGCGCCACCGCACCGACCTGCTCCTGGCCTTCGGGGCGGCCCTGGTGGCCGCCGTCGCGACCGCCACCCTGCCCCTCGTCCTCCGTCACGTCGTCGACGGAGTGGCGGGGGGCGGCGCGGGACCGCTCCTCCCGTGGATCGCCCTCCTCGCCGGACTCGGAGCCGTCCGCTTCGCAGCGAGCTTCACCCGCCGCTACCGCTCCGGCCGGCTCTCCCTCGGCGTGCAGTACGACCTCCGCAACGACGCCTTCGCCGCCCTGCTGCGGCTAGGCGGCGCCCAGCAGGACGATCTGCGCACCGGACAGGTGGTCAGCCGGTCCATCTCCGACATCACCCTGATCCAGACCCTGCTGCAGTTCCTGCCCAACCTCACGGGCAACGCCCTGATGTTCCTCGTCTCCCTGGTCTTCATGGCGGTGCTCTCACCGCTGCTGACCGTGGTGGCCCTCGTCGTCGGTCCGCTGCTCTACCTCATCGCCCTGCGCAGCCGCCGCGACCTGTTCCCCGCCAACTGGCACGCCCAGCAGGAGGCCGCCGAGGTGGCCTCCGCCGTGGAGGCGACCGTCACCGGGGTCCGCGTGGTGAAGGGCTTCGGCCAGGAGGCCCGGGAGCTCGCCGGCCTGGAGGACCGTGCCCGCACCCTGTTCGCCTCCCGGCTGCGCGTCGTCCGCTTCACCAGCTGCTACAACCCGGCGCTCCAGGCGGTGCCGGCCCTCGGCCAGGTCGCCGTCCTCGCCCTGGGCGGCTGGATGGCCCTGCACGGCCGGATCTCGCTGGGCACCTTCCTCGCGTTCACCACCTACCTGGGATCCTTCGTCACCCCCGTACGCCAGGTGGCGACCCTGCTCACCGTCTGGCAGCAGGCACGGGCCGGCGCCGAGCGCGTCCTGGAAGTCGTCGACGAGGCGCCGGTGATCACCGACGCGCCGGACGCCCGCGACCTCCCCGACCAGCCACCGGCGCTCTCCTGGCAGGACGTCACCTTCGCCTACGGGGAGGCCGAACCGCTCCTGAACGGCTTCAGCCTCGACGTGGAGCCCGGCGAGACCGTGGCCCTCATCGGCCCCGCGGGATCCGGCAAGTCCACCGCCGCGGCCCTGCTGCCCCGCTTCTACGACGTGCCGTCAGGGTCCGTACAGGTGGGCGGAATCGACGTGCGCGCACTCACGTCCGCCTCCCTGCGTTCCCGTATCGGCTTCGTCTTCGAGGAGAGCCTGCTGCTCTCCGACACCGTGCGCGCCAACATCGCGTACGGCGTCCCGGACGCCGCCGACGAGCAGATCCGACGGGCCGCCCGCATCGCCCGCGCCGACGAGTTCATCGAACGGCTGCCCCTCGGATACGACACCGTGGTGGGCGAGCAGGGGCTCACGCTCTCCGGAGGACAGCGCCAGCGCCTCGCACTGGCCCGCGCCCTCGTCGGCGACCCCGCCGTCCTCGTCCTGGACGACGCCACCTCGGCCATCGACGCCCGGGTCGAGGCCGAGATCCACGCCGGGCTCCACGAGGCCACCCGGCGCCGGACGACCCTCGTCATCGCACACCGCAGATCCACCCTGGAGCTCGCCGACCGCATCGCCGTACTCGACGGCGGGAGGATCACGGACACCGGCACCCTGGACGAACTCCGGTCCCGCTCAGCCCTGTTCCGCACCCTGCTCTCGACCGCAGAAACCCCGCAGGCCGATGCGGAGCAGCCCACCGCACCGCCGGCCGACGGGGTCACCGCACATCTGTGGCAGCGCGCCGAGAGCGCCGACTCCGAAGCCGAGGAAGGGACCGCCGTACGTGCCGCACAGGCACTCGCCGAGGCCGCGGCCACCTCGGGGCCCGGCCGGGGCGGGCCCGGCGGCGGGGTGCTCGGCTCCGCTCCGCCGAGCGCCGAACTGATGGCCGGCCTCGCCCGGCTTCCCCTGCCCGCCGCGGACCCGAAGATCTCCACCGGACAGGCGGTGGCGGCCGACCCCGACTTCCATCTGGGCACTCTGCTCCGGCCGTTGCGGCTGCCACTGCTGCTGGGCCTGTTCCTCGTCGCACTGGACGCCGGCGCGCAGATCGCCGTGCCCGTCCTCGTACGGCACGGAGTGGACCACGGCGTCGCCCGTCACGCGGGAGGGGTGCTGTTCGCCGCGGCCGCGTCGGCCGCCGTCGTCGTCGCCGTGAACTGGCTGATCGGCGTGGCCCAGGTCCGCACGACCGGGCGCACCGGCGAACGGCTCCTCTACACCCTCCGGGTGAAGACCTTCGCGCAGCTCCAGCGCCTCGGGCTCGACTACTACGAGCGGGAGCCCGCCGGCCGGATCATGACGAGGATGACCACCGATGTGGACGCCCTGTCGAACTTCCTCCAGACCGGGCTGATCACCGCGGTGGTGAGCCTCCTGACCATCCTCGGCGTCCTGGTCGCGCTCCTCGTCATCGACGCGGGACTGGCCGTCGTCCTGCTCGTCGCGCTGCCCGTGCTGATCGGCGCGACCGCCGTGTTCCGCCACTGCTCCGTCCCCGCCTACCGGGAGGCCCGGGAACGCATCAGCGCCGTCAACGCCTGCCTCCAGGAGAACGTCACCGCCATCCGCGTCACCCAGGCGTTCCGCCGGGAGGAGCACAACGCCCGTGACTTCGCCCGGCTGGCCTGGTCCTTCCGCACCTCACGGCTGCGCGCCCAGCGCTACATGGGCACCTTCTTCCCGTTCGTGGAATTCCTCGGCACCCTGTCCACGGCCGCCGTACTCGTCATCGGCGCGGGCCAGGTCGGGGCGGGCGAGCTCAGCGCGGGAACCCTCATCGCGTTCCTCCTCTACGTCGAGCTGTTCTTCTCGCCGATCCAGCAGCTCTCCCAGGTGTTCGACGGCTACCAGCAGGCCGTCATCGGCCTCGGCCGGCTCCGCACGCTGATGCGGACCCCGGCAGCCACCCCCTCCGCCGAGCACCCCCGGGACGTCGGCGAACTGAGCGGGGAGGTCGAATTCGACGGGGTCTCCTTCGGCTACGCGGGCGGCGGCGGCCAGGAAGTGCTGCACGGCCTCTCGTTGCGCATCGCACCGGGCGAGACCGTCGCCCTGGTCGGTGCCACCGGAGCGGGCAAATCCACCGTGGTCAAGCTCCTGGCCCGCTTCTACGACCCGACAGCGGGCACGGTCCGGGTCGACGGCCAGGACCTGCGCGACCTCGACCTGGCAGCGTTCCGCCGCAGGCTCGGCCTCGTCCCGCAGGAGGCCCACCTCTTCAGCGGGACCGTCCGGGACGCCATCGCCTACGGCCGTCCGGAGGCGGCCGACGCGGAGGTCGAGGCGGCCGCCCGCGCCGTCGGCGCGCACGAGATGATCGCCGGACTGCGGCTCGGCTACCTCCAGCCGGTGGGGGAGCGGGGCAGAGGACTGTCCGCCGGGCAGCGCCAGCTGCTCGCCCTGGCACGCGCCGAGCTCGTGGACCCGGACATCCTGCTGCTCGACGAGGCGACCTCCTCGCTCGACCTGGCGACCGAACGCCGGGTCGCCGCCGCCACGGACGTGCTGTCCCGGCGCCGCACGACCGTGGTCGTCGCCCACCGGCTGACGACCGCCGCCCGTGCGGACCGGGTCGTCGTCATGGACGCCGGAACCGTCGTCGAGAGCGGCACGCACACCGCGCTGCTGGCCGCGCGCGGGACGTACCACCGCCTGTGGGAAGCCTTCCGGCAGACCGGGAACCCCTCACCCGCGGATGAACTCACCGACCACCCCACCACCGACGAACTCGTCAAGGAGAACGCAGGATGACGGAGTACCGCACCCTCGGGCGCACCGGCGTGAAGGTCAGCCCGCTGGCCCTCGGCACCATGATGTTCGGCCCCCGCGGCAACCCCGACCACGACGACAGCATCCGGATCATCCACCACGCGCTGGACTCGGGCATCAACTTCGTCGACACGGCCGACGTCTACTCCGCCGGCGAGTCGGAGACCATCGTCGGGAAGGCCCTCACCGGCGGCCGGCGCGACAACGTGGTGCTGGCCACCAAATTCCACGGCAGCCTCGGTGACGACCCCAACGAGCGGGGCAACAGCCGCCGCTGGATCATCCGGGAGGTCGAGAACAGCCTCCGCAGGCTCGGCACCGACTGGATCGATCTCTACCAGGTGCACCGCCCCGAGCCGGACACCGACTTCGACGAGACCCTCGGCGCGCTCTCCGACCTGGTCCACCAGGGCAAGATCCGCTACATCGGCACGTCGACCTTCGAGGCGTCCGCCATCGTCGAGGGCCAGTGGCTCGCCGAGCGCAGGGGCCGCGAACGCGTGGCCGCCGAACAGCCCCCGTACTCCCTGCTGGCCCGCGGCATCGAGCGCGAGGTCCTGCCGGTCGTGCAGCGCTACGGCCTCGGAGTGCTGTCCTGGAGCCCGCTCGCCGGCGGCTGGCTCTCCGGCCGCTACCGCACCGGCGCCGAGCAGCCCACCTCCAGCCGTACCGACCGCCAGGCGGCCCGCTTCGACATCTCCGCGCCGGAGAACGCCGCCAAGCTGGCCGCCGCGGAAGCTCTGGCCCGGCTCGCCGAGGAGGCGGGGCTCACCCTCGTGCAGCTCGCCCTGGCCTTCGTACTCGAACACCCGGCCGTGACGTCGGCGATCATCGGGCCGCGCACCTTCGAACAGCTGGACAGCCAGCTCGGCGCGGACAAGGTGAAGCTGAGCCAGGACGTCCTGGACCGCATCGACGAGATCGTCCCGCCCGGCACCAACCTGTCGGCGCGCGACGCCGGTTACACCCCGCCGTCGCTCACCGAATCCGCGCTGCGCCGCCGTTCCGCCTAGGCGGTGTCCGCCCGCCGCGCCGGATACACGGCCAGGGAGAACGAGTGCCCTGCCGGATCGTTGTAGACGCGGACATCACGGGGACCGCTGTTGCTGTCCCCCGTGTCCACCGGCCGGGCGCCGAGGCCTATCGCCTCGCGCTCGGCCTCGTCCATGTCTCCCGGGTCCACCAGAACACGCAGGTGCGCCTGCAGGGAGTCCTCCGGGCGCGGCCAGCTCGGCGGCGCGTAGCCGTGGTCGCGGCGGACGGCCAGGTGCACACCGGTATGGCCGACGATCTCGACGAAGTCGGGATCGCTCCCGATCCGCGTCTCCGCGTCGAGGAGTTTCGCATAGAAGTCCGCGAGCTCAAGCGGCTCGGCGCAGTCCAGGACCAGAACGCTCGTTTTGCCGACAGTCATGCCCTTTCGGTACCCCCGATGGGGCCGGGCACGCCGGATCCGTACCGTCCGCCGCCGACGGGGGCCCGCCGCACCGTCGCACGGCGCGCCCGAAAGGAGGACCGGGCGGACGCGAACTAGGGTGCGGACCATGGCAGAGAGCACGGAGCACCAGGCCACGGGCACACCCGGCCCCGGCCCCTCCGACCCCCGTCGCTGGCGTGCCCTCGCCGTCTGCCTGGTGGCGGGCTTCATGACGCTGCTGGACGTCTCCATCGTCAATGTGGCGCTGCCGTCCATCAAGGAGGGCCTCGACACCCCGGAGTCCGACCTCCAGTGGGTGCTGTCCGGCTACGCGCTCGCCTTCGGCCTCGTACTCATCCCCGGCGGACGACTCGGCGACGCCCGGGGCCGACGCGCGGTGTTCATGGCCGGGCTGACCCTCTTCACCCTGGCCTCCGCCGCCTGCGGGGCCGCCCAGTCCAGCCTCTGGCTCGTCATCGCCCGGCTCCTCCAGGGCGCGGCGGGCGGCCTGCTGTCGCCCCAGATCTCCGCGCTGATCCAGCAGATGTTCTCAGGACGCGAGCGCGGCCGCGCATTCGGCATGTTCGGCACGGTGGTCGGCATCTCCACCGCCGTCGGCCCGCTCCTGGGCGGCCTCCTGATCCAGGTGGCCGGGGCGCAGGAGGGCTGGCGCTGGGTGTTCTACGTCAACCTGCCGATCGGGATCGTCTGCCTCCTTCTGGCCCGGCGGCTGCTCCCCGACACACCTTCGGCGACCCGGGTACGCCCGCGCGACCTGGACCCCGTCGGCGTCCTGCTGCTCGGGGCGGGGGTCCTCGCCCTGCTGCTGCCGTTCGTCCAGGCCCAGCAGTGGCCGGGCAACGGCAAGTGGCTGCTCGTCGTGGTGGCCGCCGTCCTGCTCACGGCGTTCGTCGCGTGGGAGTCCCGCTGCGCGCGGCGGGACGTCCAGCCGGTGCTGAACCTGTCACTCTTCCGGCTCCGGTCCTTCTGGCTGGGCTGTCTCATGATCCTTCTGTACTTCGCCGGCTTCACCTCGATCTTCTTCATCAGCACGCTCTACCTGCAGTCCGGGCTGAACTACAGCGCCCTGGAAGCAGGTCTGGCGATCACCCCGTTCGCCCTGGGCGCCGGTGGGGCGGCAAGCATCGGCGGCCGTCTGGTCGGCCGCTTCGGGCGGCCCCTCATCGTCGTGGGACTCACCATGGTGGCCGTCGGACTCGGACTCACCGCGCTGGCCGCGCACCTGGTGCCGGGCAGGGGCGCCGGGCTCGCGATGGCGGCCCCGCTGCTGCTGGCCGGCCTGGGCAGCGGTCTGGTCATCGCACCCAACCAGACCCTCACACTCTCCGAGGTGCCCGTCGGTAACGCGGGCAGCGCCGGCGGCACCCTGCAGACCAGCCAGCGCGTCGGCTCGGCCATCGGGATCGCCGCGGTCGGCTCGGTCTTCTTCGCCCAGCTTGGCCCCGGCGACTGGGCGGCGGCATACGACCACGGGCTCCTCGTCTCGGTCGCGTTCGTGCTCGCGAGCCTGATCGTGGCGCTGGCCGACGTCGCGGCGGGCAGGCGGGGAAGGAGACGTTCCGAGACGGCCGAAGCCACCGACGCCCCGAGGGGAACACCATGAGCGACACCGAGGACCGGGAGAAGGACGGAAACAGCGCGTACGGCCACAAGCCCTTCAAGCGCTCCCGCAGCCACTTCGCCGACCGCATCACCGCCGACGGCCGGGACGGCTGGCCCGTCGAGGCCGGGCGCTACCGACTGGTCGTCAGCCGGGCCTGCCCCTGGGCGAGCCGCGCCCTCGTCTCACGCCGGCTGCTCGGCCTGGAGGAAGCCCTCTCACTTGCCGTCGCAGACCCCGTCCAGGACGACCGCAGCTGGCGCTTCACCCTCGACGAGGGCGGCAGGGACCCGGTGCTCGGCATCGGCTACCTGAGCGAGGCCTACGACGCACGGGAACACGGCTACCCCGGCGGGGTCAGCGTGCCCGCGATCGTCGACGTACCGACCCGGGCCCTGGTCACCAACGACTACCAGCAGATCACGCTCGATCTGGCCACCGAATGGACCGGCCTGCACCGACCCGGAGCCCCCGACCTCTACCCGGAGCGGCTGCGCGACGAGATCGACACGGTGATGGACGGCATCTACAGGGACGTCAACAACGGCGTCTACCGCGCGGGATTCGCCTCCGGTCAGAGCGAGTACGAGGCGGCTTACGTCGATGTGTTCCGCCGCCTGGACCTGGTCTCCGAGCGCCTCGCCGGGCAGCGCTACCTGGTCGGGGACACGATCACCGAGGCGGACATCCGGCTGTTCACCACGCTGGTGCGCTTCGACGCCGTCTACCACGGACACTTCAAGTGCAACCGCTCGAAGCTCACCGAGGACCCCGTCCTGTGGGCGTACGTCCGCGACCTGTACGGCACCCCGGGCTTCGGCGACACCGTCGACTTCGACCACATCAAGCGGCACTACTACCAGGTGCACACCGGTATCAACCCGACCGGCATCGTGCCGCTCGGCCCCGACCCGTCGGGCTGGCTGACCCCGCACCACCGGGAGCAGCTGGGCGGCCGGCCCTTCGGCGACGGCACCCCGCCCGGGCCGGTGCCGCCGGGCGAGGAGGTCCCGGCGCGCGGGCGCCCCTGACCGGCTCACTCCACGCGCGCCGGGGCCGCGTTCGCCGTCGCCAGCGGGGAGCGGGCCAGGACGACACAGCCGACGGTGATCAGAGCCACCCCGATCAGCTGGGGCAGGAGCCACCATCCGGTCCGCAGCTCCTCGCCGAACAGGGTCACCCCGTAGGTGATGCTGATCAGCGCGTCCCCGAGCGTCAGCATCGGCTGCACCGCCACCAGCGAGCCGGCCTGCAGCGCGTTCTGGAGGAGGAACAGCGCACCCACGCCGGCCGCCGCGGTGGCGTACAGCTGCCACGCCGTCAGCAGCCCGGTCACGCCGTCGGCGTCCAGCCGCGCCATGGCGTCCTTCATCAGTGCGGCGGTCAGCGCGTACCCGCACGCCGCGGCCAGTCCCAGCAGCGCGGCCCGGGTGTTGCCGGTGGTGCCGAGCGCCGTGGCGATCAGCGCTGCCTCGAAGAGCCCGGTCGCCACCAGAGCCGGGATCCAGGCCGCCCCCTGGACGTCGTCGCTGCCGCCGACGGGCGCGGCGGCAGCCATTCCGAGGGCCAGGCCCAGCGTCACGGCGGCCACCCCGGACCAGACCTGGCGCGACACCCCGGCCCGCATGACGAACCCGGCGACGAGCAGGGTCGCGGGCAGCTCGATCACGAAGATCGGCTGGACGACGGCGATGGGACCCGTGGCCAGCGCCACCGCCTGGCAGACGGCCGCGACGATCACGAGACCGATCCCGGCGAGCCACACCTTCTGCCGCAGCAGATGCCTGACCAGCGACAGGCGCATCGCCTCGCTGTCGGGCACGTCGAGGGCGGCACGGCGCTGCAGCACCGAGGCGGTGCCGTTGCTGAGCGCGGTGAGGACGGCGAACAGGACACTGATCACCGCCCCATCATGAGGGCCGACGACGTCCTGCCCGCGATGCCGCGGACCGTGCGAGTGTCGCCGTTCCGGGACGGTGTCACAGGGCCCGCGTACTCTGCGCACCATGGCCGCCAAGAACGCTCCCGTGCTCTCCACCCGCGCACTCAACAGGGCAACGATGGAGCGGCAGTTGCTGCTCCGCCGGACCGTCGTCCCGGTGAAGGACGCCGTCAGCCGTCTCGTGGGCCTGCAGGCCCAGAACACCAGGCCGCCGTACTTCCAGCTCTTCTCCCGGCTGGAGGGCTTCGAACCGGCCGCGCTCGCGGCGCTGATGGAGTCGCGCGAGGTGGTCAGGATCGTCACCCTGCGCTCCACCATCCACACCCACACCGCCGAGGACGCCCTCACGCTGCGCCCCCTGGTCCAGCCGGCGCGCGACCGGGAGCTGAACATGTTCCGGAGCGGGCTCACGGGCGTGGACCTGGACCGGCTCGCCTCACTCGCCAGGGAGCTGGTCGAGGAACGGCCGCGCACCATGAAGGAGTTGCGGGAGGAACTGCTCCTCCACTGGCCCGGCGCCGACCCCCGGGCACTCGCGGTCGCCGCCCGGTGCCGGCTGCCGCTGGTCCAGGTCACCCCGCGCGGGCTCTGGGGGCGCAGCGGGCAGGTCGCCCTGACGACGGCCGAGCACTGGCTGGACAGCCCCTCGCAGCCGGCGGCCTCGCCCGACGCGGCCGTGCTGCGCTACCTCGGAGCGTTCGGTCCGGCCTCGGTGAAGGACATGCAGATGTGGGCCGGGCTCACCCGGATGCGCGAGGTGTTCGAACGTCTGCGGCCCCGGCTCGTCACCTTCCGCGACGAGAACGGCGTCGAACTCTTCGACCTGCCCGACGCCCCGCGCCCCGACCCCGAGACCCCGGCCCCGGCGCGGTTCCTCCCCGAGTTCGACAATCTCCTCCTCGGTCACGCCGACCGGACCCGGGTGATCCCGCCCGCGTACAAGGGGCGCAACGGCGTGGGCAACCAGTCCTACGGAACCGTCCTGGCCGACGGGTTCCTGGCCGCGCTCTGGCGCCTCGACGAGACCGGGGACACCGCGGTCGTCACCGTCCAGGCTCTGGGCGTGCTCGACCGGGCCGCCCGGGAGGAGATCACCCAGGAGGCCGTCGACCTGCTGACGGTGATGTCTCCCGCGTCCGTGTACGACGTCCGGTTCGACACGTTCGTCGACTTCGGGGACTGAGGCCGCCCGGCCGGAGCGAGCCGGCCCGCGTGGGCCCGGCTACGGCAGCAGACCCGCACGGCGTGCCGCCACCACCGCCTCCAGCCGGGTGTGCGCCCCCAGCTTCCGCATCGCGGACCGCAGATAGCTCTTCACGGTCTCCGGCCGCAGCCCGAGCCGTTCGGCCGCCGTGGCGTTCGTCGCGCCCGACGCGACGCACGCGATCACGTCCACCTCGCGGGGCGCCAGCCGTACCCGCCCGGCCGCCGCGCTCCGGTCCGCCCCCGTGGCCGACGCGAGCCGCCCGCACACAGCGAGCAGTTCGTCGCGCAACGCCGGGTCCACGATCTTCGGGGCAAGGGCGCGCAGCTCGCGATGGGCCTCGCGGACGTCCTCCCAGGTGCCGGGGCGCGTGTCCGGATCGCTGATCTGCTCCCGGGTGGCCGCCAGGAGCTGCTGCACCTCGTCCCGGACGGCCAGGGCCTGCTCCACGTCCCGGGCCGCCGAGGCCGCCACGTCGAACGTACGGTCCCCGAGCGTGAGCGGCTCGCGCAGCGCCCCGTACAGCACACCGCGCACCGTCCGGCGTACGACGACGGGCACCGCGACGACCGAGCGCAGGCCTTCCGCCGCGACGGCCGTGTCGTACTCATGGCTGATGTGGCGCGACGAGGGGTAGTCCGAGACCGCACACGGCCGGGACAGGGCGATCGCCTTGCCGCCGAGCCCGCTCCCCGCCGAGATGACGAGCCCGCGCAGTGCGGGTGTCTGCGCCCCGCTCAGCTCGGCGATCAGGGCGTGGCGGGCGTCGGACAGCAGCCCGCCGAAGACCACCGGCAGCCCGCTCGTCCGGCGCAGCCTGAGCAGCGCCGCCCGCAGCTCGGTCGCCTCGCCAGGTTCCGGCACGCCGATTACTCTCCGCCCTGTCGGACCCACCCCCGTTCGGGGGTGGTGAGATCTGGGTCACTGTTCACATGATGTTAAAGGACGGGTTCGCGACGAGGAGGACACATGCCGGCAACGAGTGCGACGGAGACGTTCCGGGCGGCACGGGACTTCCTGATCGAGCACCGTGAGGACTACACCACGGCGTACGAGGGCTTCAGCTGGCCCAGGCCCGACTACTTCAACTGGGCGCTCGACTGGTTCGACGTCATCGCCGCGGACAACGACCGCACGGCCCTGCACATCGTGGAGGAGGACGGCGGCCGCACCGAGGTGTCCTTCGCCAGGATGGCGGCCCGCTCCGACCGGGCGGCGAACTGGCTGCGGGAACAGGGCGTGGCGGCGGGCGACCGGATCCTCGTCATGCTCGGCAATCAGGTCGAGCTGTGGGAGACGGCGCTGGCCGCGATGAAGCTGCGCGCCGTCGTCATCCCCGCCACCCCCCTACTGGGGCCGGTCGACCTGCGCGACCGGGTCGAACGCGGCAAGGTCCGCCACGTCCTCGTCCGGTCGGCGGACACCGCGAAGTTCGACGAGGTGCCCGGCGACTACACCCGTATCTCCGTCGGCGCCGATGTCGAGGGCTGGCTCTCCTACAGCGGGGCCGACGAGGCGTCGGAGACCTTCACCCCGGACCGGGAGACGGACGCCGGCGAACCCCTGATGCTCTACTTCACCTCGGGCACCACGGCGAGCCCGAAGCTCGTCGAGCACACCCATGTCTCATATCCGGTCGGCCACTTGTCGACGATGTACTGGATCGGCCTCAAGCCCGGCGACGTGCATCTGAACATCTCCTCACCCGGCTGGGCGAAGCATGCCTGGTCGAATCTCTTCGCGCCGTGGAGTGCCGAGGCCACCGTCTTCATCTTCAACTACACCCGGTTCGACGCGGCCCGGCTGATGGCGGAGATGGACCGCTCGGCGATCACCAGCTTCTGTGCCCCGCCGACGGTCTGGCGGATGCTCATCCAGGCCGACCTGGCGCAGCTGAAGACGCCGCCGCGCGAGGCCGTGGCGGCCGGGGAACCGCTCAACCCCGAGGTCATCGAGAGCGTCCGGCGCGCCTGGGGCGTCACCATCCGCGACGGCTTCGGGCAGACGGAGACCGCCGTACAGGTGGCCAACACGCCGGGGCAGCGGCTCAAGACGGGCTCCATGGGGCGGCCCAGTCCCGGATTCAAGGTCGAACTGCTGGACCCGGTCTCCGGCGAACCGGGTGCGACGGAGGGCGAGATCTCGCTCGACCTGTCCACGGCCCCCGTCGGCCTGATGACGGGCTATCACGGAGACCCCGAGCGCACGGCCGAGGCCATGGCGGCCGGCTACTACCGCACGGGTGACATCGGTGCACGGGACGAGGACGGCTACATCACCTATGTCGGCCGGGCCGACGACGTGTTCAAGGCCTCCGACTACAAGATCTCGCCGTTCGAGCTGGAGAGCGCCCTGCTGGAGCACGAGGCGGTCGCCGAGGCCGCGGTCGTACCCGCCCCCGACCCGGTACGGCTCTCCGTCCCGAAGGCGTACGTCGTGCTCGCCGAGGGCTGGGAGCCGGGGCCCGACACCGCCAAGGTGCTGTTCGAGCACTCCCGGGCGGTCCTCGCCCCGTACAAGCGCATCCGCCGGCTGGAGTTCGCCGAGCTGCCCAAGACCGTCTCCGGGAAGATCCGCAGGATCGAGCTGCGCGAGCGCACGGCGCAGGGGACCGGCACCGAGTTCGACGAGGGGGATCTGCGATGAGCGGCCTGTCCTACGCGCACGGCACCGGCGACACCCCCCTGCTCGGCGACACCATCGGACGCAACCTGGACCGGGCCATCGAGGCGTTCGGTGAGCGGGAGGCCCTGGTCGACGTGGTGTCCGGACGGCGCTGGACTTACGCCGAATTCGGTGCCGCCGTCGAGGAGCTGGCCCGGGGGCTGATGGCGTCCGGGGTGGCCAAGGGTGACCGGGTCGGCATCTGGGCGGTCAACTGCCCGGAATGGGTACTCGTCCAGTACGCCACGGCCCGGATCGGCGCCGTCATGGTCAACATCAATCCGGCCTACCGCGCACACGAGCTGGAGTACGTGCTCGGGCAGGCCGGGATCTCCGTCCTGGTCGCCTCCCTCGCCCACCGCACCAGCGACTACCGCGCACTCGTCGGCCAGGTCCGCGCCAACTGTCCCGCACTGCGGTCCGTCCACTACATCGGCGACCCGTCGTGGGACGAGCTGACGGCCGCCTCGGAGTCAGTGACGCCGGGGGAACTGGCCTCACGTGAAGCCGGGCTGTCGTGCGACGACCCGATCAACATCCAGTACACCTCCGGAACCACCGGATTCCCCAAGGGGGCCACGCTCTCCCACCACAACATCCTCAACAACGGCTATTTCGTCGGGGAGATGGTCGCCTACACCGAACAGGACCGGGTGTGTCTGCCCGTGCCCTTCTACCACTGCTTCGGCATGGTCATGGGGAACCTCGGCATCACCTCGCACGGCGCCTGCATCGTGATCCCCGCGCCGGCCTTCGAGCCTGCCGCCGTGCTGGCCGCCGTCCAGCAGGAACGCTGCACCTCGCTCTACGGCGTGCCCACGATGTTCATCGCGGAGCTCGGCCTCCCCGGCTTCGCCTCGTACGACCTCTCCTCGCTGCGCACCGGGATCATGGCCGGATCGCCCTGCCCCGTCGAGGTGATGAAGAGGGTCGTCGCGGAGATGCACATGGACGAGGTGTCCATCTGCTACGGCATGACGGAGACCTCGCCCGTCTCCACCCAGACCCGCCGGGAGGACGACCTGGAGCGCCGCACGGGCACGGTCGGCCGGGTGATGCCGCACATCGAGGTGAAGGTCGTCGACCCGGTGACGGGCGTGACCCTGCCGCGTGGCGCGACCGGCGAACTGTGCACCCGGGGCTACAGCGTGATGCTCGGCTACTGGGACCAGCCGGAGCGGACCGCCGAAGTCGTCGACGCGGGACGCTGGATGCACACGGGGGACCTCGCGGTGATGCGGGAGGACGGGTACGTCCAGATCGCCGGCCGGATCAAGGACATGATCATCCGTGGTGGCGAGAACGTGTATCCGCGTGAGATCGAGGAGTTCCTCTACGGTCACCCGAAGATCGCGGACGTCCAGGTGGTCGGGGTGCCGGACGCGAAGTACGGCGAGGAGATCCTGGCCTGCGTCATTCCCCGTGACCCGGCCGACCCGCCGACGCTCGACGAGGTGACGGCGTACTGCGGTGAGCAACTGGCGCACTACAAGATCCCGCGCGGACTGCGGATCCTGGAGGCCTTCCCGATGACCGTCAGCGGTAAGGTGCGGAAGGTCGAACTGCGGGACGGATACGGCGCGTAGCCCGTGCCGGGGGCCGCGGGGTCAGGCGGCCTCGATGACGCCGGAACCTATGTCCTGGGTCGCCGCAGCCCACTCGATGAGCAGCACCTCGTACTCCGCGGCCTCCATCGGCGTCCAGTCCTGGCCGGCCCGGGAGTCGACGAGCGCGCGGATCGCATCGTTGGCCTCGACGGCGGACGGGTGGGCGGGCTGGGTCGGAAAAACGGAGGTGGAGTGGGTGGGAAGCCGAGGAGTTAAGACCATGCCTTCACTGTACGTCCTCATACTGACAACAGCTCGAACATATGCGGCTGGCAGGGCACAGGTGACCGAAATCATTCGCCGGGGGCCGGCGGTCAGGGGCCCACGCTGACCAACTCGTCCGCCGGGCCGTTCACCGGCTGCGGTGTGCCGGTGAGGTCCAGGACGAACAGCGGTACGGCGAGGCCGTCCGCGCGTGAACGTGCCTCGTCCGTGTAGCCGGCCAGGGAGAACAGCACGCTGGACACCGAGGTGTTCAGGGCGTTCAGCCAGAGGCACTCGACGTCCCGCAGGGCCGTCGGCCGCGTGGTCGCGTCGACCTGGGCGATGAGGCCGGCGGCCCTGAGGTCGATCCGGGAACTGGGCCGCAGTTCGGGCTGGACGACGTCGCGGAAGCCCAGCCACTTCAGGTAGAGCGCCGCGGTGTTCACGGCGTCGCGGGCCGTGCGTATCACCAGGGGCCGGAACGACGGCCGCGGATGCGCGGCCGTGCGCGGCAGCGGTATGTGGGCCGGGCCGGGCGATTCGGCCGCGGTGGACGGGGTGGTGGCGCCGCGCGTGGCCACCGGGCGCACGGGGATCCGCAGCACCGCGCCGCAGGGGCAGCAGAGTTCGGGGTGCGGCCACTGGTCGCGGCGCCCGCAGGAGTGGCACCGCACGCTGACCCAGTCGTCGTTCCAGGTGCGGTGCGTGATGGGTACGGCCGGCGCGCCGCGCATCAGCGGCGGGGCCGTCGGGGAGCCGCACGGGCAGGGGTATACCGGCGTGATGTACGCGTGATCCCGGTGGCAGACCGGGCAGCGCACCGGTACGGACTCCACGTGCTGCCCCTTCCTTCCGCCCCTGCGGCGGCGACTGCGTTCCGTATCTCCATCGTCCACCAGGAGCGACGCCCAGGGGAGGGAATCGCGCACTTCGGCCCGTCGGTCTCCGCCGCTTCCCCCGCCCTCCCTTGACGGTTGCCCCGGCCCGTCCTAAGTTGATTCCGTATAGCAGAACTAAATTTCCGTAATGCGGAATTGGTGCTCTCAGGTGGCGCGACAGAGCCCGACTCCACCAGGTCCGAGCAGGAGCACTCATGCCTCGTATGACCGCTGCCCGAGCGGCAGTTGAGATCCTCAAGCGCGAAGGTGTCAGCAACGCGTTCGGCGTGCCGGGTGCGGCGATCAACCCGTTCTACGCGGCCCTCAAGGCCTCCGGCGGGGTGCAGCACACCCTCGCCCGCCATGTCGAGGGCGCCTCCCACATGGCCGAGGGCTACACCCGTGCCGCGGCCGGGAACATCGGCGTCTGCATCGGTACGTCGGGGCCCGCCGGCACCGACATGATCACCGGCCTCTACTCGGCCATCGCCGACTCGATCCCGATCCTCTGCATCACCGGCCAGGCGCCGACCGCAGTCCTGCACAAGGAGGACTTCCAGGCCGTCGACATCGCGTCGATCGCCGCGCCGGTGACCAAGGCCGCGACCACCGTCCTGGAGGCCGCACAGGTCCCGGGCGTCTTCCAGCAGGCCTTCCACCTGATGCGCACGGGCCGCCCCGGCCCGGTCCTCATCGACCTGCCGATCGATGTGCAGCTCACCGAGATCGAGTTCGACCCCGAGCTCTACGAGCCGCTGCCCGTCCACAAGCCCGCCGCGAGCCGCAAGCAGATCGAGCGGGCCGTCGAGATGCTCAACGCCTCCGAGCGGCCGCTGCTCGTCGCGGGCGGCGGCATCATCAACGCCGACGCCTCCGCCCTCCTGGTGGAGTTCGCGGAGCTGACGGGGGTCCCGGTCGTCCCCACCCTGATGGGCTGGGGCATCCTCCCCGACGACCACGACCTGAACGCGGGCATGGTCGGTCTGCAGACCTCGCACCGCTACGGCAACGCGAACTTCCTGGAGTCCGACTTCGTCCTCGGCATCGGCAACCGCTGGGCCAACCGCCACACCGGGAAGCTGGACGTCTACACCGAGGGCCGCACCTTCGTCCACGTCGACATCGAGCCCACCCAGCTGGGCAGGATCTTCGCCCCCGACCTCGGTATCGCCTCCGACGCCAAGGCGGCGCTCGAGCTCTTCGTCGAGGTGGCGCGTGGACTGAAGGAAGCCGGCAAGCTGAAGGACCGCTCGGTGTGGGCCGCGTCCACGCAGGAGCGCCGGGCCGCGCTGCAGCGCCGTACGCACTTCGACAACGTGCCGCTGAAGCCCCAGCGGGTGTACGAGGAGATGAACCGGGCGTTCGGCCCCGAGACCCGGTACGTCACCACCATCGGCCTCTCCCAGATCGCGGGCGCGCAGATGCTGCACGTCTACCGGCCACGCCACTGGATCAACTGCGGCCAGGCCGGTCCGCTGGGCTGGACGATCCCGGCCGCGCTGGGTGTCGCCACGGCCGACCCGGACGGCTCCGTGGTCGCCCTCTCCGGCGACTACGACTTCCAGTTCATGCTGGAGGAGCTGGCCGTCGGAGCGCAGCACCGCATCCCGTACGTCCACGTGCTGGTGAACAACTCCTACCTGGGGCTCATCCGGCAGGCGCAGCGCAACTTCGACATCGACTTCCAGGTCAACCTGGAGTTCGAGAACCTCAACTCCCCGGAGCTGGGCGCCTACGGCGTGGACCACGTGAAGGTCGTGGAGGGCCTGGGCTGCAAGGCGATCCGGGTCACCGAGCCGGACCAGCTGCTGCCGGCCTTCGAGGAGGCGAAGAAGCTCGCGGCCGAGCACCGCGTGCCGGTCGTCGTCGAGGCGATCCTGGAGCGGGTCACGAACATCTCGATGAGCGGGACCGACATCGCGTCCGTCAACGAGTTCGAGGACGTGGCGTCCGAACCGGGCCACGCGCCGACCGCGATCCGTCCGCTGACGGTGTCCTGACCCCGCAGCCACCGCCGGAACCGCTGGGGCCCGGCCCGCCCGCTCCCACCTGGGGGCCGACCGCGGGCCGGGCTCCGGCGCTCCCGCCCGTCCTCGAGCCGGTGTGGGCGACGACCGGCCCCGCCCGGTGGGGATCCAGCGTCTCCGCGCGCCTCACGGGGCGTCCCCCGGCACACCGCATCGCTTCCGCACCACCCGGTGCGGCCGGATCGCGTCCTACCCGAACCTGAGCCCCGCCCGGATCCTTGGCCCATGGGGGACACCGATGACACCGCGTCCTGCCCGGACCGACCCGACGGCGACTCCGACCACCTGACGGCAGCCTTCCACGCACTCCTCGAAGGCGCCACCGCCCCACGACCGCCGGCTCCACCCGAGTGCCCGTTCTGCGAACTCCCGCAGGACCGGTACGCCACCGGTTACGCAGGGCACTGGATCCTCCTCGAACCCCGCATCCTCGTCCCGGCCCACACCGTCCCGCCACGACGGCGTTGGATCATCACCTCGACCGGAACGGCCATGAACCTGTGGGACGCCGAGCCGCTCCCCGGTGCCACGTGCCGGATCCCGCACCGCATCGCCTGCCCCTGTCTGGAGCCCGAGGACCACTGGCCGTGGGTGACAGCTCTGCGGCAGCACAACAGGCAACGGTCGCGACGCCTGTTCGATCTGCCCGACGAGGGGCTCCCGGACGCGGGGTGAAACCCCCGCAACGGGCGGCGCGGCCGGGGCTGTCGGCGGCAGGGGGAGAATGGCCGGTGTGAAGACAGGGCGGGGAGAGCCGGGCAAGGGGCGACGCTGGATGAAGTCCACGACATGGGAGACGGTCCCGGACGGGAACCGGCGCGTCTGTGCGGCCTGCGGGACCGCCGTCCGTTCGTACCGGTATCGCTTTTATCCCCCGGAGAGCGCCTCGTTCGAACGGTGCGTCGGGCTGGCATGGTGTTCCGGCTGCCGGGTCTACTCCGGCTCGATGGTGCACGTACCCCGGGTCCAGGTGCTCGACGACGCCCTGGCATCGCTGCCGTGGGACCGGCGGGAGCGTGTAGAGCGGAGCGAAGCGAAGCTCGTCGGGTATCTCGACGAGCGGCTACGGAGCGAGGAAGCGCCGTCCGCACCCTGACGGCACGTCATGACACAGGGGTGCGGTGCACGCCTGACC
>NZ_JBHWZS010000060.1:0-35242 GCF_042728155.1 Streptomyces sp. NPDC060209 | reverse complement strand
GCACCGCCACATCACGCTCGCCATGCTCGCCCTGGCCTTCCTGTCCGCCCTCGCCGCCGACGCGGCGCCCGAACGGCCTGCCGATGCACACCAACCGCGACCAGACTGCTCCACTGGTCCAACTGGCGCAGATGCCACCAAGCCACAGCTCGACGCAGCCACTACCGACGGCGGACGGCCAGCGAACCCACTGGATAGATCACGAAACCGCACTGGAGTACTAGCTCCCCGGCCTCTCAGGCTTCGCACTCCTCGGTGCCGTGATAGCCGGGCTCACTCTCGACTGGAGATCCGGCAGCATCGAGGGCGCCGTCAACCGCATCAAGAAGATTAAGCGGCAGCTCTACGGCCGAGCCGGATTCGAGCTGCTCCGCAAATGATCTTGCTTCAGTAGCTTGCGCGACAGTGTTGTTCCGTCGCTGGTCGGCACGTTAGAGGTCAGAGTTCGGTCGTGCAGACCCCGACAGGGTGTTCCCTCGGCGGCAGCCACAACTGAGCCCGGATCCACCGGCTTGATGCCGGTGGATGGTTCACCCAGAAACGAAGAAGTGCCTTGCGACCTGCGATGATGGGGTTTGTCTAGGACCACATCAGGCACGATCGACAAGGCACTTCCAAGATGCAATCTTCCCATGCAGCGGCGGCGGTCTCATCCGCGTTCGATGATCCGAACCTGATCGCGTACGGCGGGCTGTAGCCGGTGGTGCGGCTGGCCGAGCGGTGCGGTCTGCCCGCGCTGGTCGGGGAGACGGACCCTAGTACGGCTGAAGGGGTTGGACTATCCGTTGTGTGCTTCGAGCTCGGTCGCCAGCGTCTGTTGGGTGGCCGCCCACGACGCCAAGAGCGCCAAATTGTCAGCGGTCGGTGTGCCCGCGGGTGCGGTGTAGACGTTGAGGTGCAGGCCGGGTTCGGCAGGCAGTTCCAGGGATTCGACGTCCAAGTCAAGCTGGCCCACGATCGGATGGTGCATACGCTTGCGGCCGGACCGGTGCAGCCGCACGTCCTGAGATGCCCACCGCTGCCGAAATAGCTCACTGCACGTTGACAGTTCGCCGACCAGGGCGATCAGTTCCTTGTCGTGCGGATTGCGGCCGGCTGCCATGCGCAGCTTCGCGGCCGCGGCACCGGCAACCTGGTCGTAGTCGACAAAGAAATCTCTGGCCGCCTCGGGGTTCAGATAGACGAACCGCGCTTTGTTCGCTGGCCGTCGCGGGTCAGCCAGCACCGGTGAATACAGCGCGCGAGCGAGTTGGTTCATGGCGAGCACGTCATAACGGCCGTTACCGATCCAGGCCGGCGCGTCGGAGATCGCGTCGAGCACCTGCTGCAGCGTCGAGCGCACCGTCACGGCAGGCTTGCGCCGGCGTGGGCTGCGGGGCGCCCTCGATTGGCGCGCGAGGTGGAACAGGTGGTCGCGCTCGGCCTCGTCGAGTTGCAAGGCAGAGGCCAACGCGTCGAGCACGCCATCGGAGGCACCGGCGAGGCTGCCGCGCTCCATGCGCACGTAGTAGTCGACCGATACCCCCGCGAGCAGCGCGACCTCCTCACGGCGCAGACCTTTGACCCGACGGTTGCCACCGTAAGCGGGCAGGCCCGCCTGCTCGGGTGCGATGCGGGCGCGACGCGAGCTGAGAAACTCCCGAATCTCGGTGCGTGGATCCATCGTGGCCATCCCCCTACCATAGGCCCGTTCAGCCGTACTAGTCAGTGGCCCATGACGGGGGGGGTACCCGTTGCAGTCGTCGCGGTGCCGCCATCTACCGGGATGATGGCGCCCGTGAGGTAGGACCCAGCCCGGCTGGCGAGAAACACGGCGGCACCCGCCATGTCATCGTCCCGGCCGAGCCGGCGCAGTGGGGCCGCCGCCGCGATCTTGTCGCCGATGGCATCGAGCGTGGCCCCCATCATCTGCGACGGGAAGACTCCCGGTGCTACCGCGTTCACCGTGACGTGCTGTGGGCCCAGCTCCCGGGCAAGCACTCTGGTGAGTTGATGGAGTGCTGCTTTGCTGCTGGCGTACGAGTAGGTGGGCGCCTGGGCGACGTGGATGGCGGCGATACTGCCGATGTTGATGATCCGTGCCGGATCATCGGCGGTTCCCGCCCTGCGAAGTGCGGGAAGCAGTGCCTGCACCAGCCAGAACGGCGACTTGAGGTTGAGGTCGAGCACTGCATCCCAGGCCTCGTCCGGGAACGTCTCCAGCGGCTCGCTACGCATCGCTCCCGCGTTGTTGACGAGGATGTCCAGGCGTTCCGAGTCGGCCATGACAAGATCAGCGAGGCGCTGGCACTCGTCGTGCCTGGACAGGTCGGCGGGAATTGCTCGGACGTCGCCGAATTCGGATAGCAGCTGCTGTGCCTCCGCGCAGGTGTCTGCGTTGCGTGAGCTGATGACGACGCGGGCGCCCGCCTGGAGAAGGCCGCGCGCAATCATCATCCCAATGCCCTTGGTGCCACCAGTGACAAGTGCGTACTTCCCACTCAGATCGAAAAGTTCTGTGTGAGTGGTGAATTGGTTGTCCGTCATTGGTATCCGTTCCTTCTGTCGCGTCGGAATGTGCCGACACGGTCACGCATTCGGGGCAGCAGCTGAATTGAGCTGATGGAGGTAAAGCTGCAGTGCGTGTCCATGGAGTGCTGTCGGCGCTTTCGACTCACGCCAGGTTGACAGGCTTTTTGCACGTCGGGGAGACCCTGGTGATACAGGTACTGTCAGACCCCCCTTCCCTGGTGCGCTGAGTCCGGATCACCCCGGCTTGATGCCGGTGGATGGTTCACTCAGAAACGAAGAAGTGCCTTGCGACCTGCAATGATGGGGTTTGTCTAGGACCACATCAAGCACGATCGACAAGGCACTTCCGAGATGCAATCTTCCCATGCCGCGGCGACGGTCTCATCCGCGTTCGATGATCCGAACCTCATCGCGTACGGCGGGCTGGAGCCGGTGGTGCGGCTGGCCGAGCGGTGCGGTCTGCCCAAGCTGGCCGGCGAGCACATCCGGCTGCCCGCCTCGAAGGACGGCACTGGCGCCTTTGGACCGGCTGCGGCACGGCGCGATGGGCCGCCTGTTCTCCGGAGTGCGGGCCCCGTCCACGCTCGGGTCGTTCCTGCGCTCCTTCACCCACGGGCATGTGAAGCAACTGCACGCCGTGGCCAGCCGGTTCCTGCACGAACTGGCCCGTCACACCCCGCTGCCCGGCGCGGACCAGCCCGCATACGTGGACATCGACGACACCATCCGCCGCACCCACGGCTACGCCAAACAGGGCGCTGGCTACCGATACAGCAAGGTCAAGGGCCTGAATGCACTGCTCGGCGTCGTCTCCACACCCCTGTCCGCCCCCGTGATCGCCGTCACCACGCTGCGCAAGGGACCCTCGAACTCCGCGCGCGGGGCGGCAGCGTTCGTCGCTGAGACCATCCACACCGCACGCGCCTGCGGCGCCAGCGGCCTGCTGGTGCTGCGGGCGGACTCCGCGTTCTACGGCGCCGACGTCATCAACGCCTGCCGGGCCCTGGGTGCCCACTTCTCCATCACCGTGCGGATGAACGCCTCCGTCAAGGCCACCATCGCCCGCATCGACGAGGACGCCTGGACACCGATCAAATATCCCCAAGCAGTCTGGGACGAGGAGGGCCAGTGCTGGATCTCCGACGCCGAGATAGCCGAGATCCGCTACACCGCTTTCACTTCCAAGCCGAAGAAACAGCAGGTCACCGCCCGACTGATCGCGCGCCGCGTCAAGCGCCTGAGCGCCGGTACCGTCCCCGCCGGGCAGGGCACGCTCTTCGATACCTGGCGCTACCACGCCGCGTTCACCGACTCCCCGCTCGCCTTGAGGGATGCCGAGCGTGATCACCGCCGGCACGCTGTCGTCGAGCAGGTGATCGCCGATGTCAAGAACAGCGGCTTCGCCCACGCGCCGTCCGGTCATTTCCAGGCCAATGCCGCGTGGCTCGCCCTGGAGGCCCTGGCACACAACCTGACCCGCGCCGCCGGCGCCCTGGCCTCCGCGTTCCATGCCAGGGCGACCACCGCCATCATCCGTGACCGCCTGATCAACGTGCCCGCCCGCCTGGCCCGCTCCGCCCGCCGCCTCACCCTGCACCTGCCCGAGCGCTGGCCCTGGAGCGGGGACTTCACCCAGTTGTTCAGCACGGTGCATGCACCGCCAGCCCTCTGACGCTCCCTGACCGACCTGCCCGAAAGGGCCCGAGACCTGTGGACAGAGTGGAAGAGCAGGGCAGACCAGCGGCCACCCCATGCCCGAATCCGCAACTCAGCCCCAACACGGCCTGCACGACCCCGAAACGATCAACCGGGAATCAAGCCGGTGGATCCGGGCTCAGCGTGCTGCTCAGGTTCGGGGCGGCACAATCTGGTCGTTGATCTTACCGAAGGGCACATGGACGCTGGGTGTGGTCCGTGAGGTGCTCTTCAGGTGGCTTTCCTGGTCGTCGAAGAAGATGTGCGGCTTCAGGACCTTCATTATCTCGCCCTTGTCTATGCCGCCGAGGAAGAACGCGTCGTTGACCGTCACTCCCCATTCCTTCAGGCTCGTTACGGGTCGCTCATGCGCGGGGGCGTTGCGTGCCGTGACGATGGATACGTGGAGGCGGATTCTGTAGTCGGGGTTCTTTTGGCGCTCTTCCTCCTCCCGCTGCTGGATGCGGTTCACGTTGGCCAGGAAGTCTTTCAACGGTCCGGCATCGTGCGGCACTGTGGCGTTCATGATCTCGTGGGCACGGAATCCCTCTATCCCGGCTTTCTGGAAGACCTGTTCAGAGGCGTCGGTGGCAAGGACTCCGTCGAAGTCGAACGCGATACGCAGATCACCGTCGTCGGTGTCGTCCTCATAGGGCATGCCCAAAACGTGCCCGGCAGGGAGCCCTCCTGATACAGCCTCTCGCACGTCCCTCTCGTTCGCGGAAAGGAAGAGTGACATGTTCAGCGCCGGCATGAACTTGTAGGGCGATCGGCCCTGCATGAAGATGGCTCGGCTTATCGCCAGACCGTGAGTCTCTATGGACCGCATGACTCGAAGGCCGGTGTCGGGATCGTTCCGGGACAGAACGATCACCTCGACCAAGGGGTCAACCGGGTCGCTCAGATCATTGAGCGACAGGAGGCGGCGGATGAAGGGAAACGCGACACCGGGATGAAGCTGCTCCTTCAAGTGCTCTTCCTGGTAGGCACGATAAGCTTCCTCGCCCTGTTCCTGGAAGACGGTGTCCGACTCTGTCAGATCAAACAGGGCACTTGATGCGATGCCGATGACAAGTCGGTCAGCAAGCTCATACGGCATAGGGTGCCCCTTTGATCGCACAGACCTCATTCGGTGCAATCATCCCACCAGGCGGTCTTGTTGGCTGACATGAGGGCGCACGGTCCATAGACTCTCGAGGGAGTAGTGCTCGTAGGATTAGGGCAGGCACGGTACTTGCCGAGGTCGGTGGTACACCAAGCAAGGTCGGAGCCACCCGAGGACATGACCGTTCACTCGTCGAAACCCTGTGCTGATGCCGCCGCCCAACGCAGGATCCGTTCTGCCTGAGCGTAGACCGGCCCGTCGACCATACGACCTTCGAACGTCGCCACACCACGTTCCTGTCCGACCGCGGCAAACAGTCGCACAGCCCAGTCGGCCTGCTCTGGGGACGGCGCATACGCGCGGCGGATGACCTCGACCTGGCTGGGATGAATGGCGACGGTTGCATCGAACCCAACGGCGGCGGCATCCTCGCACTCGGCGCGCAGACCTTCGATGTCGTCGATGTCCATGTGGACGGCGTCGATCGCAAGCAGGTGCCGCGCCTTTGCTGCGATGAGGACTCGCGACCGCGCATACCGGCCGACATCCCGGTAGCCGCCGTCCGGACGGCGGCTCGAGGTGCCGCCGAGGCCGGCCACCAGGTCGTCTGCGCCCCACATGAGGCCAGCCACTGGGTTCGCGTCCGCCAAGGCTTCGCAGCGCTCCACGCCGAGCGGCGTCTCGATGAGGGCGATCACGTTGCGGTCACCGAGATGGTCGAGATCGGCAAGACGCTCGGTCTTGGCCAGCATCACCCGCCCAACACCGGCGCGGTCCAGCAACGTGACGTCCTCAGCATGCTCGGGGCTGCTCGCGGCGTTGATGCGCAAAACGGTGCGTTCCATGTCGTACACGCCCTCGTTGATGAGGACCTCGACAGCGTCTCGCGCCGCCCTTTTGCGACCGGGTGCGACCGCGTCCTCCAGGTCGAGCACCACGATGTCGGACCGCTGGAGGGCTTTGACGTAGCGGTCCGGGCGGTCGGCCGGGCAGAAGAGCCAAGCGGGTTGGGGCGTCCACGTCATACCGGGGCCATCCTCACAAGCGTCTTGCGTGTGGCAGTCGCCACGACTTCACCCCGCTGATTCCGCGCAGTATGGGCAAAGGTCACCACACCCTCACCAGGGCGGCTTCCCGACGCCCGTTTGTCGACGACAAGCGTCTCGGCGTAGATGGTGTCCCCGTGGCCAACCGGTGCGGGGAAGGAGATCTCGGAGAATCCGAGATTGGCCACGATGGTCCCCTGAGTGAGCTGCGCGACCGACAATCCCACCAATGTGGAGAGCGTGAACATCGAGTTCACCAAGCGGTCGTGGAACGGTGGAAGCTTCTCGCTCTCCGCCTGGTCGAGGTGAAGCGGCTGCGTGTTCATTGTGAGAGTCGTAAACAGGACGTTGTCAGCCTCTGTCACCGTTCGTCCGGGGCGGTGCTCGTAGATGGTCAACACCTCGATCTCTTCGAACCACAGGCCTCGCTGCACGACACGGCGTTGTTCCTGAAGGCTCATGACAGGGATCCCATGAGGTGGACTGCCAGTTCGGGTTCGGTGGCGGCGCGAACGTCGTCCACTGTCACGCCGGGTGCCGTCTCGCACAGCACCAGTCCTTCGACGGTCACGTCGATGACCGCGAGATCCGTGATGATCCGGTCTACAAGGCCTTGTCCGGTGAGAGGCAGCGAGCAGCGATCAACGATCTTCAGGGAGCCGTCCTTGGCGACGTGCTCCATCATCACGATCACCCGCTTGGCGCCGTGAACCAGATCCATCGCCCCTCCCATGCCTTTGACCATCCGGCCCGGAATCATCCAGTTCGCGATGTCACCCGTAGCGGAGACCTGCATGGCGCCGAGGACAGCCGCGTCGATGTGCCCGCCACGAATCATGCCGAACGACGTAGCCGAGTCGAAGAACGCGGCCCCTGATCGGACGGTGACCGTCTCTTTCCCAGCGTTGATGAGGTCGGGGTCGACAGCGCCGTCGTCCGGGTACGGTCCCGTACCGAGGATGCCGTTCTCAGAATGCAGCACCACGGAGACATCAGATGGCAGGTGATTCGGGACGAGAGTCGGCAAGCCTATGCCCAGATTCACGTACTCCCCGTCATTGAGCTCGCTTGCGACCCGTGCTGCCAGTTCCTCACGCGTCCAGGACATTGTTCCGCCTCCCGTCTCGTCGACTGCACTCGCCCCGGGTGCTCCCGTTCCCGGGGCAAACCCCCGCACCTTCGTTTTCTACGGCTGGAAACACCAGCCGATTCGATGAACGCATCCTCACTTCGAAGCCGCCTTCCTCACTGTGTGCTTCTCGATCCGCTTTTCTGTCGCCTGATGCGGCGTCAGCGCGACGATTCGCTGTACGTAGACACCCGGGGTGTGGACCTGCTGCGGATCGATCTCGCCGGGTCCTACCAGCCGCTCGACCTCAGCGATCGTGACGCGTCCGGCGGCGGCCGCGAGCGGGTTGAAGTTGCGCGTCGCTTTATCGAAGACGAGGTTGCCGTGGCTGTCACCGAGGGACGCGCGGACGAGCGCGAAGTCCGTCGTGATGCCCCGCTCCAGGATGTAGGTACTCCCGTCGAACTCCTTGGTCTCCTTCGGAGGCGAAGCCGAAGCGACCGATCCGTCTGGAGCGTAGCGCCACGGCATGCCGCCGTCTGCGACTAGCGTGCCGACTCCGGCCGGCGTGTAGAACGCCGGGATGCCAGCGCCTCCAGCACGTAGTCGTTCCGCCAGTGTTCCCTGGGGAATGAGCTCGAGCTCGAGCTCTCCGGACAGGTACTGCCGTGCGAACTCCTTGTTCTCACCAACGTAGCTCGACGTCATCTGAGCGATCCTGCGCTCGGCCAGCAGCAGACCCAGTCCCCAGTCGTCGATGCCGCAGTTGTTCGACACACATCGCAGGCCAGTGGCGCCCGAGTCCAGCAGCGCACCGATCAGCGCGCTCGGGATCCCGTTGAGGCCGAATCCACCGACCGCGATGGTGGCACCATCACAGATGTCGGCCACCGCCTCATTCGCCGACGCAATCACTTTGTCCATTACGCTCCTCTTCTTCGACTGATTCCCCAGGTCGGACCGCTGTGTCTCAGTGCGACGTGGGGGCTAAACACCTGTTGGGACGCGTAGTTCAGATCCATTACCTGGCTGACGGGCGAGCAACGAGCCTGCGCGCGGCGACGGTGACGGCCTGGAGCAGGTCCTCGGCGTCGGCCAGCTGCAGTACCCACTTCCGTGCACGAACGGGTGGTCTCGCAGAGGGTCTGGCCGGCATCTACGAGATGCTCGACGAACTCGGCATTAACCGCGGAGAACTGCGCACTGATGTACGTCGAGCACCTCCCCGAACTTCTTGCGCATGGCGGGGAACCGCTTCAGAGTCGTTCGATGATCATCGCGTTGGCCATGCCTCCGGCCTCACACATGGTCTGCAAGCCGTAGCGCCCGCCGCCAACCTCCAGACTCGTCACCAATGACGCCAGAAGACGGATCCCGGAGGCTCCCAGCGGATGACCTAGCGCGATCGCGCCGCCGAGGGCGTTCAGACGAGCTGACTCGTAGGGGAATTCGGCGAGCCACGCCAGGGGCACCGAAGCGAAGGCCTCGTTGACCTCGACCCGGTCGACGTCGCTGATCGCCATCCGCGCCTTCGACAGCACTTTCTGAGTGGCGGGAATGATCCCGGTGAGCATCAGCACGGGGTCGTCGCCGGCCACCGACGATGCCACGAGGCGGGCTCGTGGACTGAGATTCAGCTGCGCAGCGCGCTCCTCGCTCATGACCAGCGCCGCACCGGCCCCGTCGGTGATCTGTGACGCGTTTCCCGCAGTGATCTTCCAATCCAGGCCGGGGAACTGAGCTCTCATCTCTTCGGAAGCGAAAGCCGGCTTCAATGCCGCCAACGTCTCGGCCGTGGTCTGGGGACGGATGGTCTCGTCGGTGTCGACGACATCACCATCGGGCAGGGAAATCGGCGCGATCTGCGAGGCGAAGAGCCCGGAAATGCTGCTCCGGTGGGCACGGGCGTGCGACTCGACACTGAGCTCGTCAAGTGCCCTCCGCGATTGCCCGTACTTCTGCGCAACCAGCTCGGCCGCCACACCTTGCGACACGAGACCTGGGAACCGCGCATGAACGCCAGGCCCGGCCGGATCGGAGTTCTTCCGGTTCGTGCCCATTGGCACGTGGCTCATCGACTCGATCCCACCAGCAATCGCGACGTCGTAGGCCCCCGCCATCACACCCTGCACCGCGAACGCGAACGCCTGCTGCCCCGACCCACACCGCCGCTCGATCGTCGTCGACGGCACCGACACCGGAAATCCCGCAGACAACCACGCGTGCCGTCCCGGCGTTCCCGACTGTTCCCCCACCTGCCCCACACACCCGATCAGCACATCATCAACAACACCCGGATCTATCCCGGTACGCGCTATCAGTGACGAGAACACCTGCGCCAACAGCTCCACCGGATGCAACTGCGCCAGAGCGCCATTTGCCTTACCACGACCCATCGGGGATCGGACCACGTCCACAAGCACGGCGTTCGGCATCCTGCCTCCTGATCAATCGGTGAGTCCGAACGGGCGCTGTCCTCGGCCAGCGTCCCCTTCCACATCAAAAAATGAGCACAGATATTCCGATTTGCGTCAAACATCGGCCCTGGGGAGAGAACCGGGCCGCGTTCGGCGCAGCACGCCGGGCGCTGAGGACGAGCGGCATGGTCCTCAACGGGCCGCGAAGTGCCTCCGTATGAAGGCTCCGGCGTCGGCGACCGAGCGCTCCGCCTCGTCGATCAACCCGCAGTACAGGTGCCAGACGTGCACTACGCCATCCACCATGTCGAGAGTGCAGGGCACTCCAGCCGCGGCGAGAACATCCGCGAGCAGCCGGGCGTCTCCGGCCAGGACCTCGTCGGAAGCGGCCTGGATGAGCACTGGAGCAGCGCCTCGCCAGACGGCCTCGACAGGAGATGCAAGCGGGTCGAGAGGACTCACCCCGCCGGCGAGGTAGGCATCACGCGCATCGGCCAGGAACTGTGGCCGCACGAGCGGGTCCCTGTCGGCGTTGCCCCGGTAATCGGGACTGCGCATCGTCAGGTCCGCCCACGGTGAGAACAGGACCGTGCTGGTCGGCCGGATCCCGAGATGCAGCAGACGCACGGTGAGCGCGGCTGCCAGACCCCCTCCTCCGGAGTCACCCACGATCGCGACGTGCTGCGCCTCGATCCCGTCCCGCCGCAGCAGCCAGTCCCACGCAGCGTGCGCGTCGTCAAGGCCAGCCGGAAAGGGCGACTCCGGTGCCAGCCGATAGTCCGGCACCACCACCACGGCCTTGCTCCGAGCCGACAACCACGAGGCCAGAGCTCTGTGGGTGCGGCTTGAGCCGAGGCAATATCCCCCTCCGTGGAGGAGAAGGACCACGCGGCTCATCTCGGCCTCAGGCGCGCGCACGAGGAGTGCTGGCAACTCCTGCGTGATCGTGACCTGTTCCAGGGACGTCCCCGGGTACAGCTTGGCCTTCGTGAGCCCTTGCTCCATGGAGTCTCGTTCGCGGGCCCAATCGACTGCATCCGGAGTCTCGGGAGTTCGGTGTTCGAACAGCCGGCTCCGGAACTCCTCGGCCGTCAGTTTCACGACAAAAGCCTCCAGTTGTGCAGAGGTACTGGGATCCCGTACACCAGATCAGGAGATCGCATAGTTCTGGTATCCGCCGGCGGCCTCCGCGTCGCAAATTTCGCGGTACTGGCGATAGGAGCCGAAGTAGAAGAGTGTCCTGCGCTCACGTCCCGGAATATTCGTCCCGTTCCACCAGCTGTTGCCACCGAGCGGAATGATCGTCTTCTCGACCTGCTCGTTGATGTGGTTGGCCCACCGGATCTCCGCCTCCTCGTGCACCTCGACCACCTTGGCTCCGGTGTCACGCACCCGCGTGATCAGATTGGAAATCCATTCGACGTGCTGCTCCATCAGGATCGCGTAGTTGATGAACATCGAGCCCGGGCCGGCGACCATGAAGAAGTTCGGGAAGCCGGAGGTGGCGAATCCAAGATGGGACCTCGCCCCGACGTCCTCCCACTTGTCAGCGAGCCGTTGACCGTTGCACCCCCGGATGTCCATCCGCAGGTAGGGCCCTGTCACGGCGTCGAATCCAGTGGCGAGGATGAGGACATCCAGGGGGAGCTCGCCGGACTCCAGCCGTATGCCGGATTCAGTGATGCCCAGGAGAGCGTCGCGGCGAAGGTCCAGCAACGTCACGTTGTCCCGGTTGAACGTCTCCATGTAGTCGGTGTCGACGATCGGCCGACGTGACCCGAGTGGATGGTCGTTCGGCACCAGGCTTTCGGCGGTTGCCGGATCGTTGACGCGACTCCGGATCTTCTCCTTCACGAAGTCGGTGACCAGTTTGTTCGCCTCCGGGTTGGTGAGAATGTCCTTGTAAGAGCCCCACAGGAACTCGAAGCCGCCTTTGTCCCACATTTCTTCGAGAGCCGCTTCTCGTTCCTCGCCACTCACGTTGAGGACGGACCTTCCATTGTGCTCCCACGGGAATCCGCCGAGGGACCACCGGGCCTTCTCGAATAGTGCCGGACGCTGCTGCTTCACCTTGTCCCATGTGGCATCGTCGTACTCGACGTGCCGCGCCGGGATGGTGAACTGGGGGGTCCGCTGGAGAACGTAGAGATGCTCGGCCTGCTTGGCCAACTGCGGCACCGCCTGTACGCCCGTCGACCCCGTCCCCAGGATGCCGATTCGCTTGTCGGCGAGATCGACGCCATCGGCCGGCCATGCACCGGTGTGCACCACGGTCCCTGCGAAGTCGTCAAAACCCGGAATGCTCGGCGCGTAGGGGGCGGAGGCGAGCATTCCGACGGCTGCGATGAGGAATCGTGCACGGACGGGCTCTCCGCTCGCTTTGGTCACGTTCCACATCGAGTCCGTCTCGTCGAACCGTGCGCCCGAGACTCGCGTGCCGAACTCGATACTCCGCCGGAGGTCCAGGCGATCGGCGACAAAGTTGAAGTAGCGCAGGAGTTCCTCCTGCTCGGGGTACTTCCCGCTCCAGCGCCACTCGTCGATGCGATCGTCGGGGAAGCCGTAGCTGTAGACCGAGCTTTCGGTGTCGCATCGAGCACCCGGGTACCGGTTCATGAACCAGGTACCGCCGACGCCGCCCTGCTCCTCGAGGACCAGGACCCGCATTCCCAGGGTGTCCCGGAGGCGGTGGAGCATGTACAGCCCGCCGAAGCCGGCACCGATGACGACTGCATCGTAAACACCGGCGGTGGCCGTCGGTTCTTCGTTGGGGTGCGACTGACTGTTACCCAACATGACTCTCTTTTCTGCCGACCGGTGCAATGGGTCGGTCTGTTCAAAATTTGACTTCTTCATTGTGCTGAAGATCCGCTATTCCGCTCCCGCTCCCGCTCCCGCTCCCGCTCCCGCTCCCGCTCCCGGCGAGGTCTCGGAATGCACCTCGACGATGATTCTTCTTTTCTCGAACTTGCCCATTGCGTTCTTGGGGATCTCGGTGACGATGCGTACGATCCTGGGCACCTTGAATCGGGCCAACTGCGAGTCGCAGTGCGCCACGATGGCATCCGGGGTAAGGAGCGCCCCGTCGACCAGCCTCACGATTGCCGCTGGCACTTCCCCCCAATGCTCGTCAGGGAGTCCTACGACGCAGACCTCCTGAACTTCCGAGAGTTGCGCGACGACAGCCTCCACCTCGGCGGGATAGACGTTCTCACCGCCACTGATGATCATGTCTTTCGATCGATCGAGGACATGGAGCCTGCCGGCGACGTCGAATCGTCCGAGGTCGCCCGTCGCGAGCCACTTGGACTCAAAAGTGGTTCGGGTGAGCTCAGGCGCCCTGAAGTACTGGCTGGCCGTGAGTTCACTCTCGATCAGGATCTCGCCGACATCGCCGCCGGTGAGATCCCGGCCCTCGGCGTCGACGGTGCGAATCCGGGTGGACCGACTGGCCCTCCCGACCGCCATCGGTGCCTGAAGCGCGTCGTCGCCGAGGTTCCACGCAACACAGGCCGATTCGGTAAGGCCGTAGACACTGCCGAAGGGAAGGCGTAGCCACTCCTGCAGCCGCTCCGCCGCCGAGCGACGAATGGGCATGCCACCCCAGAGCGCCAGTGTCAGCGTGTCGCTGTCGAGGTGCAGGGAACCGTCGGCCTGCTTGACCATCTCCCACATCGTGGGCCCCAGGACAGCATGCGTCACACCTGCTCGAAGGGCCGCCACCATCTCCTGCGCATCAAACTTTCGCGACATTCTCAGGGTTCCGCCGACGAACCAGACCTGGGCGCCCACGCCCCAGAACGAGGCGCTCGTGAGGGGGAACTCGTAGGCCCAGACCGCGGTCCGGTCGATCGGGACGGCGGCCAGGGCGTCGCGCGACACGCTCATGTTGCTCGCGTGTGTGCGACACACTCCCTTGGGGGTACCAGTCGTGCCCGAGGTGAAGTGGATGACCTGGATCTCCGAAGGGGAGATACGAACACCCGGATCGCTCGCCGAGCTGGACATGATCCGGCCGGCGACTCCTTGGCCGTCCTGCTCCAATTGCAGCGACCGCCGCCCGTCATGGCCAGCCATGCCGTCTGACAGCCGTTCGGCGAACTCAGGGTCGTGCACGATCAGGTGCGGATCTGCCCTGCTCAGCACCTGCGCCAGCTCAGCGGCGTTCAGACGCCGATTGATCGGCATGACAACGAGCCCGGCCTTGGCGCACCCGAGCATGATCAACAGGTGGTTGATGTCGTTGTACATCATGGTCGCGACTCGGTCACCCCTGCGAAGTCCCTCCTCAAGCAGGGCATTGGCCGCACGAGAGGAATGGGCATCCAGCTCGGCGTAGGTCCACGGAGATCCGTCGCTGACGACGGCGATCCGCTCGGCGAAGTCTTTGCCGCCTGAACGGATGACATCCGCGATCGTCGAGACTGTGTTCTGACTCATGTGTCGCGCCTTTCCTTCAACTCGCGACCGGCGAGATCGTGGCCATACCGGGGTTGATGCTCACGCACTCGCTCCTTGTTGACCCTGCCGACCATGGCTTGAGTCCTCCGCCTCGGTGAGCGTCCGTGTCCGCAGACACCCCGCACGCACTTGCACGCGTCCACGCCGGTGCCGCCCTCCCGCTCGGCCGACGAGCACCAGGAAGAACATCAGTTCCGAGGCGCCTCACGGCAACGGTCGGCCCTTTGTCTCGGGCATCGTCGCGTAGACGGCGACGCCGATAGCAGCGGCACCCGCTACGTAGAGCCACACCAAGTCACCCAGCCCACTGGAGTGCATCCAGGTCGATACGTATGGAACGGTTCCGCCGAACAGGGCGATGGCCAGTGCGTACGGCAGGCCGATGCCGGTGCTGCGCACCTCGGCCGGGAACTGCTCGGCCATCACCGCCGCACAGTTCGCGGAGTATCCGACGATCAGCAGCATCCCGATCAGCTCAATCACCAGCAGACCGAGGAAACTGTCGCTGAGCAGGTGGAATGCTGGCCAGGGCAGGACGACGAACCCGACGGCGAACGCGATCATGGTCGGCTTGCGGCCCAGCCGGTCGGACAGCAACCCACCAAACGGCAGCGCCACCAGGAACACCAGCAGCGAGATCGTGTTGGCCAGCAGAGCATCGCGCAATGGAATACCGGTGGCCAGGTGCGCATAGGCCGGCATGTAGGAAATCCACATGTAGTAGACGACCGCGCCGGCGATGGTGATGCCGACGACGCGCAGCGCCGCCCCCGGGTGCTCACGCACCATCACTATGAACGCATTCCGCCGCGGCCCTGGTCGCTCGGCGACCTGGGTGAAAGCCTCGCTTTCGGCGACGGACACGCGCAGCCACAGCCCGACCACACCGAGCAATGCACCGACGCCGAAAGCGATCCGCCATCCCCAGCTCTCCAGGGCAGGCTCCTCCAGCGTGCTGGTGAGCAAGGCTCCCATCCCCGCCGCGATCATCGTGCCGGCACCGACCGAGAACTGCTGCCAGCTCCCGGCGAATGCGCGCCGCTCGGGGGCCGCGGACTCCACCATGAACGCCGATGACGACCCGAACTCGCCGCCCGCAGAGAAGCCTTGGACCAGTCGGGCGAACAGCAGGATCAGGGGCGCCAGCACCCCGACCTGTGCGTACGTCGGGGCGATCGCGATGATCGCGGAAGCACCGGACATCAGGGCGATGGTGAGCGTCAGGCCTTTCTTGCGGCCGTGTCGGTCTGAGTAGATTCCCAGGAGTGCTCCACCGATAGGGCGCATGACGAAACCGACGGCGAAGACCATGAGGGTGGACAGCAACGCAGACGTCCCGTCGCTCGAGGCGAAGAACTGCGCCGCGAAGATCGGGGCGAAAGTGGTGTAGATGGCCCAGTCGATGAACTCGACGGTGTTGCCGATGGCGCCCGCCACGACCGCCTTGCGCTGGCGGGGAGCCATTTTAAGGCCGTGGGCGGCTGCTGTTCCGGTGGTGGTGGTCATTTCGCTGCCTCCGCCCAGAGCGGGATGTGAGCCACGACGTCGCCGTGTGGGGCGTAGCATCCGTCGCCGGCGGCGTCGAGTGCGTCGTGTCGCACCGAGGCGAACCAATCGCCCTGGATCTCTTCGACCGGCGGCGCGAGGACGCTGGTCCGCTCTCTGCCGGAGAGCGTGCTCTTGCCGCACATCAGTAGGACCTCGGCATTCCGAGGACGTGCTGGGAGACGTAGTTGAGAACCATCTCCTGACTGATCGGAGCCAGCCGCAGCAGTCGCGACTCCCGGAAGTACCTCTCGACGTGGTACTCGCGGGCGAAGCCCATCCCGCCATGGGTCTGGATCGCCCGGTCGGCCGCCTCGAAGCCGGCGTCGGCACAGAGCCATTTGGCCATGTTCGCCTCTCGGCCGCACGGCAATCCCTTGTCGTAGCGCCACGCAGCGTTGCGGGCCATCAGCTCCGCTGCGTCGAGCCGGGTCGCGGCCTCGGCAAGGGGGAACGCGATGCCCTGGTTCTTGCCGATGGGGCGATCGAACACGACACGTTCGTTGGCGTAGCGGACCGCCCGCCGCAGCGCGGCCCGTCCGATGCCGAGTGCCTCGTGCGCGAGCAGGATCCGCTCCGGGTTCAACCCATCGAGCAGGTAGCGAAAGCCCATGCCCTCCTCGCCGATCCGGGCGGAGACCGGAACACGGAAGTCGTCCATGTAGACCTCATAGGACGGCACCGCATTGCGCCCCATCTTCGGGATCGCCTGCAGCTTCACCTGATCCGACTGGATATCGACGACGAACAGGCTCATCCCGTCGGTGGGCTTCTCGACCTGATCGCGCGGGGTGGTCCGAGCGATCAGGACCATCTTCTGCGATTGTCCGGCTTTGGTGATCCACACCTTGCGGCCGTTGATGACATAGGAGTCGCCGTCGCGCTTGGCGAAGGTGGAAATCCGAGTGGTGTCGGTGCCGGCGTCCGGCTCTGTGACACCGAAGCAGACGTGGAGCGTGCCGTCGACGGCGCCAGGAAGGATCTCCTCGCGCATCTGGTCGCTGCCGTGCTTGACGATCGTGTTCAGCCCGAAAATCGTCAGATGCATCGTGCTGCAGCCGTTCATGCCCGCGCCCGATGCAGCTACCTCCTCGAGCAGCAACGATGCCTCGAGCACGCCGAGCCCGCCGCCGCCGTACTCAGTGGGTATCGCGATCCCCAGCCAGCCGCCGTCCGCGAAGGCGTTGTAGAACTCCGTGGGGAACTCGCCCTTCTGGTCGTGCTCAGCCCAGTACTCGTCGGAGAACCGGCTGGCGAGATCGCGGACGCCCCGGCGGATGTCCTCCTGGTCTTGAGTCAGTTCAAAGTCCACGTCTTCTCCGTCAGGTCATCGATGTACGGAATGAGCTATTTCCGGGCGTCCGGAACTCGGCCACCAACGGGTGTCGGTGTGGCGGGTGTTGACAGGGAGGACCGAACGGCGATCTCGGTGCGTCACCGTGGATCGGCCGACGGCATGGAGGGAGGGTCGGAATCAGACCCGCCTGTCCCGTCCGGCCCAGAGTTCATCTGCGAGGCTTTGCTTCTTGATCTTGCCCGTTGCCGTGGTCGGGAAGGTCTCGACCAGATGGACCTGTTTCGGCACCTTGTAGCCGGCTATGGATACGCGGCAGTGGTCCACGATCTCGTTACACGTCACCAGAGCTTCAGGGTTGAGGATGACGAATGCCGTCACCTCCTCGCCCCACCTCTCGCTCGGTGCGCCTACCACCGCAACCTGTCGAACACCGGGAAGTCGGGCGATTGCGTTCTCCACCTCACGGGAGTAGACGTTGAATCCGCCGGTGACGATCATGTCCTTCTTGCGGTCGACGATGTAGAGGTAGCCCTCCTGGCTGAGGTATCCGACATCTCCGGTGGAAATCCATCCGGCCGCGTCCATGACCTCGTCAGTTGCCTCGGGTTGTCGCCAGTAGCCCCGCATCGTCTGTCGTCCACGCACCTGGATGTCACCGGGTGCGTCGGCGGGGACCTCGCGCCCGTCGTCTCCCACGATGCGCAGCTCGACGTTGGGCGTGGGCCGGCCGGCGGAAGCGAGGCGGGGCAGACCGCCCGAGTCGATGAGATCGGTTCGGTGATCCGCGGGATGCAGTGATGTCAGCGGCAGTGGGGCCTCGGACGATCCGTAGAACTGGATGAGGATGCGACCGAAGACTTCCTGTGCGTCATGGGCGCGTTCGGGGGCGATGGCGGACCCGGAGTACACGATCGCCCTGAGGCTGTCGATATGTACGGCCTGCCCGTTGCCTCTCCGTCGGAGGATCTCGGCGGTCAGCATGTTGAGCTGGGTGGGAACAAGGACCAGTATCGAGACCTGTGACTGCTCGATCGCCGACAGGATTTGGTCCATGTCGAAGCTCCCCACGAGCAGGTTGGTCCCACCGGCACCAAGAACTGCCGTTGCGACGCAACCACTGAAGTGGCTCAGCGGTGCGCTGTGGAGAACGGCGTCCTCGGGTCCAAGGTCCGGCAGTTCCGTGAGGAGGTTGTGGACCATGGCGCCGACACCGATGCCGCTGTGCCGGACGCCCTTGGGTACGCCGGTCGACCCTGAGGTGTAGTACAGGACGACGTCGTCGTCCGGATGCGTTCCGGGTAGCGGCTCCGGCGCGACGCGCGCACTGAGCTCCTCGTACGTGACCGTTGCGTGCGCGGACGGCCCGATACTGACGATGACCTGGACAGAGCCGGGAATCCAGTCGACCCCGACCTCATCGAGCCACTTTCCTTCGGCCACGATCACGGTCGGTTCCGCGTCGGTGGCGATCTGGGCAATCTCCTGCGGATGCAGACGTAGCAGCAAGCCTATGCGGACCAGTCCGCTCAGATAGGCAGCATGCTCGACGACCGCCCACTCCACTTGGTTGGGGGCCGCGATGGCGATGCGATCGCCCGGCCGACAGCCGAGGTGGATCAGTCCATGTGCCACGCGATGGGCCAACTCTGCGAGGTCCGCATAGCTGAGTGATCCTTTGGAGTCCACGACGGCCGGGCGCGGCCCGAACTCGCGGTAGCTCCGTGTCAGAAGATCGGTGATGGCAAGTATGGCCGTACCCCTTTGTACATCCCCGTCATCGAGGCGGAGCTCTTCTTGTGACGTCACTGATCGTCCGCCTGAGGTGGGACGCCGTCGCTCCATCTGTCTAATCTAAATTAGATACGACTCTGTCGAGCGTCAAGAGAACGGACAGGTTCCGGTTGGCCGGCGAGAGCGCTGCCGCGGTTCACACAGCAGCAGTGGAGCCCCGGCCGACCCCTGCAGGCCGTTTGGACGGCAGGCTGATCGCGGGACGTACCGTCTACACTGGAGGTTCAATTTCAATCTCGAAGTCGGGAGAGTCAGTGGTCTCTGCGGAAACGAGGCAGGTTGGCGCGGACAGAGCCACACAGCCAGGTCGCGACACGCGCGGGAGAATTCTCAATGCCGCAGCGGAGGTACTACGCGCGAAGGGATACGCGGAGACCCGGCTGTCCGACATTGCCGAGCTGGCCGAGCTGCAGGCGGCCACGATCTACTACTACTACCCCAACCGGGAAGACCTGATAGAGAGCGTGATCCGCGAAGGTGAGGGTCTGATCATCGGCCAGGTGCACGAGGCCCTTGCAAGCCTCCCCGATACCGCACCGGCGCTGGACAAGATCTGCGCGGCCGCGACCGCCCACCTTGACGCGATCGTGTCGATTTCCCCGTTCTCAGCAGCATCGACCCGGAACTTCGGCCACCTGCCACAAGAGATGCAGGACCGCCTCATGGTCCAACGCCGGGAGTACGGACACGTCTGGAAGTCTCTTTTCGACGAGGCACTCGACAACGGTGAGATCGGCGGGGCGATCGACTGGCACGTGGCGTACCAGCTGCTCATGGGTTCCCTGAACTCCACAGCCGAGTGGTGGAAGCCCGAGCGCACTCCCAAGGCGGAGCTGCTGTCGACGACCGTCCGCCTGATCCGACGCGCCTTCCAGGTGCAGCACCACCGCTCCACCTGAGGGCGGGTCGCGCCCCACACCGGCGCCAGCACTCAAGCTCACTCGACCCCCTCGCACCACCGCTGACGTCACCAGCCGGATGCCAGGGGGTTCCGCTTTCCGCCTCCTCTAATCTAAATTAGAATCTATGCCAGGGGCGGAGCGAACCGGCCCCGGCCTTGGCGGCCCGCGCCCTTAGGGTCCCGAGCGACGACGATGGGCGTCACCTCGGGGGACCGCGGAACGGTCAGAGCGAAACCACCGCCTACGACCGCCTGCCGTCAGCGTCTGGCGTGCAGACCTGTGTCCAAGAAGAGGCAAGAAGTCGAAGCGGCACGATGAGTTCGGGAGACCTCATGAGCGCAAACGTAGGAAGCCAGCTGGACGAGTCGTCGGTGCAAGCCGACATGCTCGAACGAATCCTTCACGATCGGTACAGCTGTCGGGCATTCCTGCCCGATCAGCTCGAGCCGGAGACCATCCGCCGGCTCCTGACGATGGCGCAGCGAAGCGCTTCTTGGTGCAACTCGCAGGCGTGGCAGGTCGTCGTGACCAGCGGCGACGGCACCGAGCGCTTCCGCAAGGCTCTCTACGAGGCCGCGCAGACACGGCCGATGAAGTCTGATGTGCCGGAGCCCAGCGAGTACCTCGGCGTGTACCAGGAGCGGCGGCGCGCATCGGGGTACGCCCTCTACGAGAGCCTCGGCATCGATCGCGGCGACCGGGAGCGGCGTGCCCAGCAGATGCTTGAGAACTTCAGGATGTTCGGAGCGCCACACCTCGCCGTCATCACGTCCGAGAAGCGCCTCGGACCTTACGGGCTCGTTGACTGCGGGGCCTACGTCTCGACGCTCCTGGCCGCGGCGCAGAGCCTGGGAATTGCAACCATCGCCCAAGCCGCCATCGCCATGCAGTCCGACCTGGTTCGTGAGTACTTCTCGATCCCCGACGATCGGGACATCGTCTGCGGGGTCTCGTTCGGCTTGCCCGACCACAGCCATCCCGTCAACAGCTTCCGCACAGAGCGTGCACCCATCGACGATTCGGTCGAATGGGTCTCGAAGTGACAATCATTCAGGAGAGGTAGATGGTCTCCAACCCCCCCTCAGAACTGCCCGATCTGTTGTCAATCGGGCTCTGGACAGAGCCCAAGCTCTTCACCGTGGATCACGACCGTCTCGCAGCGTATGCGGATTCCACCAACGACGCCGACCCGGACCGGGCCGCAGGCCTGTCGGCCAACCCTGTGTTCGCCGTGCTGCCCGCCTGGGAGACAGCGTTCGAGCGATTGAAGAGCACTCTGAGCCCCGAGCTCCTTCTGCGGGCGCTGCACGGCGAGCAGGACATCCGGCTGGTTTCGCCGATCACTCCTGGGATGCGGTTGTGGACCAGGGCAGCAGTAGTGAACGCCTCACCGACAACGACGGGAATGACGCTGAGCGCCCGGGCCATGTCCGTGTGCGACAAGGGGCTTCCGGTAATCGATCAACTCGTCACGATGTTCATCAGGAAGGTCCGGCTACCGAAGGCAGTGGGACCGCTCGTCGACCGAGGTCGGCCCCCTGCTGGACCCATGGTGCCGCTCCGGGTGTCCCCTGCCCGTGAACTGGACCATGATCAGACACTTCGCTACGCAAGGGCGTCCGGTGACGGAGAGGCGGTTCACATCGACGCCGAGGTGGCGAAGTCGTACGGCTTCACAGGCGTGATCAACCACGGGAACTGCACGTTCGCGATTGCGGCTCAAGACGTCATGAGTGCTGTGTGTACTGGTGATGGCTCGCGCGTCAGACGCATAGCGGTGAGGATGAGCAGCCCGGTACTGCTGGACGACACCCTCACTACGACCGTGTACGCGAGTGACGCCTCGTCGAGCACCTTCCGGTGGGAGACCGCCCTTAGCGACGGCAGGCTGTGCCTGAGCGACGGCTTCATCGAGATCGGTCCGGCGTGATCGCGACGGGCACAGAACGGCAACTCCGGCCGGGTGGGGCTTCGCCACGACCAGCGGTTCCTTGGGATCGAACCGATGTCGCTGGACAGCTGAGTTGGCAGGGTTGCGGGGAAACATCAGAGATTCCCCACGGTGGACGGCCGGAGAGTCATTCACCTGATCGAACAACCCGAAGGTACGGACACGGGTGCGACTGCCGCGCCGTCCGCGCAACTGCCCGAACTTGACGCCCAGGGACTAGCCAGCCCTTCCTCGGATGTCGAAGTCGGGGTTGCTCAGGAGCACACCCCTGTCTAATCTCAATTAGAGAAGTCGTCCGGTCGAAGACGATAGCGCTTCATGGAGGATTCGATGGCCCTGTTCGGACTGGTTCACGGCGCGTGCCACAGGGCCGCGCATTGGGAAATTTTGTCTGCCGAGTTGCAGGGCCGGGGCCACTCCGTGATGACTGTGGACCTGCCGGTGAATGATCTCGGCGCGACGCAGGACGACTACCTCGAGTCAGCGGTCGAGGCTTTCAAAGATGCCACAGAACCCGTCATCGTGGTGGGCCATTCGCTGGCCGGGTACACGACCCTGCGGTTGGAGCAGCGAATTCCCGTATCGGGGCTCGTGTTTCTGTGCGCGACCATCATGTTTCCTCCTGGGTTGTACCCGGACGAGCCGGCGGGCCCGATCTCCATCCCGCCGGAGGACATGCCGGTGGACGCGCAAGGTCTGATCAACTTGACGTTCGATGCCGCCCGCACCGCGTTTTACCTCGACTGCGAACCCGAGGTCACCAAGACAGCCGTTGAGGCCCTCGTCCCACAGACAGCCGCGGCGGTCGCCGGCCCGATGAACAGGGTCGAGCGCCCCACAGCGCAGAGCATCTACATCCAGGCAAGCGAGGACCGGTCCGTGTACGAGACGTGGTCCACGTGGTTCGCGGAGATGTTGACTGGGCGCCCCGCTCTCCGCATCAAGGGTTCGCACTCTCCCTTCCTGTCCCGGCCGGCCGAACTTGCGGACATGCTGGAGACGTTCGCTGCCACTCTCGCCGGCGCCCCAACGACGGCCGTCGCAGAGCTCAAGATGAGCTGAATGGTTGGTGGGCGGCGGCTGCAGGCGGCAGCGCAAAGCGCCCGCCCTTCCGCACGCCAGGCGAAAGTCTCACGGTCACGTGCCCGCAGGACCGTTAACGAATCCCCAAAGACCATTGGTTGCCGCGACCCTCGCGGGGCGAGTGGCAGAACAGGAGGCAGACTCGATGAGCGGGCCCTTGGAGGGACTGAAAGTCATTGAGATGGGTGCGATCGGGCCAACACCACATGCCTGCATGGTCCTCGCCGATCTTGGTGCCGACGTCATCAGAGTCGAAAGAGCAGGAGCAGAGCGCGACCGTAGCGCGCTCCTCGACCCGATGCTTCGGGGCCGTCGGATCATCGGACTCGATCTCAAGGACGCGGGTGAACGTGATTGGCTTCTCAAGCTGGTCGCGCACGCGGATGTACTTGTCGAAGGCTTTCGTCCGGGCGTTATGGAGCGTCTTGGACTCGGACCCAGTGTGTGCCGCGACCTGAACCCCGGCCTCGTCTACGCACGCATGACAGGCTGGGGGCAGGACGGTCCCCTCGCGACATCAGCGGGTCACGACATCAACTACATCGCGCTGTCGGGAGCTTTGCACGCGATTGGCGCTGCGGATCAGAAGCCGCCGCCGCCGCTGAACCTCGTCGGAGACTTCGGTGGGGGCTCGATGCTGGTACTCACGGGCATACTCGCGGCACTCGTCGAGAGAACTCGCTCCGGTGAGGGGCAGACGATCGACGCTGCGATGGTCGATGGGGTTACGCTCCTGTCCCAGGGCATCTGGTCGCTGCGTCACAGCGGACAGTGGGGGGAGGAGCGAGGTGCGAACCTGTTGGACTCGGGTGCGCCGTTCTATGACACTTACGTATGCGCATGCGGCGGATACGTAGCAGTGGGTGCGATCGAGCCGCAGTTCTTCGCTCTCCTGGTCGAAAAACTAGGCCTTGACGAGAGTTGGACCGCCGTCCAGATGGACACGTCACGATGGGGCGAGTTGCGCGCGACACTCGCGGCGGCATTCCTTACCCGAAGCCGCGACGAATGGGGGGCGGCCTTCGCTCTGACGGACGCTTGTGTGACGCCAGTGCTGAGCTACTCCGAAGCACCTTCCCACCCGCACATCGCATCCCGAGAAACAATCTGGAACACGAACGGCGTCCCTCAAGCCGCCAGTGCACCGCGCTTCTCGCGCACCCCCGCTGATCGTGCCAACCGGGCGCAAGCTGAGATCACTTCGGCCTCGACCCTCGCGAAAGAGTGGGCCTCGATCTAGCCTCGATTCGTCGACGGCTGTGATTGTCTGACCAGACTGTCGGTTCGGCTTCCAGCACATGGTGTCCGGCTCGATGTCAGCCAGGTCGTCGATGTCGTATAGAGCCGCAGCGACGTGTAGAGATCGCCGGCGACGCTCCGCGAAGCGCCGGGCCGGTAACCACGTGTCAGCGTGACTAACCGCAGGTGTCCCTCGGAAGGATTGATCCCCCGAGGGACACCTCATTGCCTGGTGCGCCGGCGGGCGACAGTCGCGTCGTTGCGGCGACACAGCCTGAGAGTGCGGACAGCTGGTACGGCCCTCCATTCCCGCCGACCCTCGCTGCCACTGGCCCGTGCGACCTGCTGTCTCGCACTGCCTGATGTACGAAGTGTTGGGGTTACTGCTGATGGGGGTACTGACAGGGTCTCTCAGAAGCGGAGGCTCGTGTCTAGCCTGAGGCTATGGACAACCAGGCTGAAATACGCGCTTTCCTCAAGTCTCGCCGTGACAAGATCACGCCCGAGCAGGCTGGTCTGCCCACTTACGGCAACCGCAGGGTGAGTGGCCTGCGCAGGAACGAAGTCGCAACCCTCGCCGGTGTCAGCGTCGAGTACTACACGCGACTGGAGCGCGGCAATCTCATTGGTGTCTCCGACAGCGTTCTCGATGCGCTCGCTCAGGCGTTGCAGCTCGACGATACAGAACGCACGCACCTGTACGACCTTGCCCGTGCGGCGAACACCACGCAGGCCCGGGCGAGGCGCCAGCCTGCCCGGTCAACCGTGCGGCCGAGCGTGCAGCGGATCGTCGAAGGGATGCCAGGGATGCCAGCGTTCGTCCAGAACAACCGCTTCGACGTACTGGCGACCAATCCGCTCGGGCGCGCGCTGTACTCGGAGATGTACGCCGATCCGGTGTGCGGGGCGAACGTCGCCCGGTTCGTATTCTTCAGCCCTGTAGCAAGAAGGCTCTATGTCGAGTGGGAACGCATTGCCAAGGGTGCTGTGGGTGCGTTGCGGATCGAGGCGGGCAAGAACCCTTACGACCGGGAGCTGTCGAACTTGATCGGCGAGCTGTCGACCCGTAGTGACACCTTCCGTGTCATGTGGGGTGCCCACGATGTGCACGTCTTCCGTAAGGGGACGAAGCGCTTCAGCCATCCTGTCGTCGGCGACCTATCCCTTGAGTACGATTCAATGGACCTGCCGGACGACTGCGGGCTGACCGTGACGGTGTACAGCGCGGCATCCACCTCAGCCGCAGATGCTCTGAAGCTGCTAGCGAGCTGGTCCGCCACATCCGAGGCGGCGCAGGCCGCCGAGATGCACTCCGATAACTGAGTCTGCCTCCGCTCCTCCGCCGCCCCGCCCCTGACCGCAGCCTTCGGCCAGGGGCGGGGCTGTGACCTGTGCTGATGCGGCTGGGGGTCCCTACCAGTACCCCTCACAGCAGAGACTCCCTCGTTCTTCGTATTCGCGGTTGCATGGTTACTGCCCCACTTTTTGGGGGCCGGCCGGTTACCGCTTCGGCCGACCCCGCTCCACGCGAGGGAACGAGAAATGACTGCCAAGAGCACGATGCTCACGCTCAACAACGGCGTGGAGATGCCCGCTCTGGGCCTTGGTGTCTTCCAGAGCGCACCGGAGGAAACCGCCGCGTCGGTGACAACCGCCCTCCAGGACGGCTACCGCCTGATCGACACTGCTGCCGCCTACGGCAACGAGAAGGAGGTCGGCGAGGGCATCCGCCGTTCCGGTGTCGACCGCGGCGAGGTCTTCGTGACGACCAAGCTGTGGTTGTCCGACTATGGCTACGACGCCACCCTGCGCGCCTTCGACACCAGCCTGGACAACCTCGGCCTGGACTACCTGGACCTGTACCTGCTGCACTTTGCGTTTCCGTCCGCGTTCGACTCTACGGTCGCCGCGTACAAGGCCATGGAGAAGCTGCTGGCCGACGGGCGGGTGCGGGCGATCGGCGTGTCCAACTTCAGCGCTGGGCAGCTGCGCGATCTCATCGACCGCACTGACGTGGTGCCGGCGGTGAACCAGGTTGAGCTGCACCCGTATTTCATCCAGCGCGAGCTACGCAACGTGCACGCCAACCTCGGAGTTGTCACTCAGGACTGGTCGCCGCTGGGCGGGGTGAACCTGTACTGGTCCGCTGCGCCGCAGGCCGGTCAGAGTCCGTTGGAGGATCCCACAGTCGTCAAGATCGCGGCCCGGTACGGCAAGACCCCCGCGCAGGTTGTCCTGCGGTGGCACATCGAGCAGGGCCTGTCGGCGATCCCGAAGTCTGTCAAGGCCCACCGCATCGCGGAGAACTCCAACATCTTCGATTTCGCTCTCACCGCCGACGAGGTTGCCGCGGTCGACGCGCTCGACACCGGGCTTCGCGGTGGCCCCGACCCCGACAGCATCAAGGCCGACTCCTTCGGCTGAGCCGATACGACGCCTGACCGCTCCAGGCACCCCCTCTTCCCCCCGCATCCGGCAAAGGTTCTCCCCCGCATGTCCCCTCTTCGAGAGAAATCCACGAAACTGCCGTTCATCGTTGTGCTGCTCGCCCTGGGCACCTTCCTGATGGTTACCAGCGAGTTCATCATCGCGGGCATCCTGCCCGAGATGGCTTCCGACCTCGACGTCAGCGTCTCCCAGGCCGGTCTGCTGATCACGGCATTTGCCGTTGGGCAGATCGTGGGCGCACCCGCGATCTCGGTCGCCACGCGGCGTCTACCCAAGCGCTCCACACTGATCCTGGCGCTGGCCGTCTTCGCCGTCGGCCATGTGATCGCCGCTCTCAGCTCGTCCTTCACCATCGTGCTCACGGCTCGCGTGATCACCGCGCTCGCCACCGGCACGTTCGTGGCCGTCGCTTCGGTCGTGGCCACCTCCGCCGCGGGCAGCGCCTCCGCCTCCCGCGCCATGGGCGTGATGATGAGCGGCATGAGCCTGGCCATCGTGGCCGGTGTGCCGCTGGGTTCTTTTGTCGGCCAGTCGATCGGCTGGCGCGGCACGTTCTGGGCGCTGGCAGCGCTCGCTGTGGTTGCCTCCCTGATCATCGGCCGGTTCATTCCCGCCGAGGAACACCGCGAGGAGCCTTCCGCCTCCTCGCAGTTCGGCGTGGTGCGCCAAGGCCGGCTCTGGCTGGTGCTGGCCGCCACCGCGCTGGTCACGGGCGGTTTCATGGCCACCTACAGCTACATCTCTCCGCTGCTCACCGAGCGGACCGGCCTGTCCGAAGAGGTAGTGCCGCTGGTCCTGGTCGGCTTCGGTATCGGCGCCCTGCTGGGCACCAACATCACCGGACGCCTGGGCGACCGCAAGCCGCTGGCCACGTTCATCACCACTTCCGTCGCCTCCGCGCTGGTCCTGCTCCTGCTCATCCCGTTGTCCACCAGCGTCGTGCCGACCATCGTTCTGGTGTTCCTCCTTGGCCTGACCGGCCTGGGCATCACCTCCATCGCGACTCCCTTGGCGGTGCGCTTCGGCCACTCCGGCCCCGCCCTGGCTGCCGCTTTGACCGTGTCGGCCTTCAACGTCGGAATCGCACTCGTCTCATGGCTGGCGGGCAAGACTCTGGATTCCTCGCTCGGCGTGACCGGCCCGGAAATCGTCGGCGTGGTCATGGTCGGCCTCGGCCTGATTCCGCTGCTGATCCTCGCCGCGATACGCGCCACCCGAACCGACTCGCCCAAGGCGTCCCTGTCGGGGCAGGACGAGGAGAACTCGCCGGATGACCCCGAAACCAGCCCCGCGCTGGTTGCAGGCGCCGGCGCCTGAGACCGCCCCGTGCGGGGTGCCACCCCCGGGCCCCCGTACGGGGTGCCGCGAGCGACTGTCCGATCGCGGCCCACCACCCCCTCTTGAATACTTTTCGTAACAGATTGAACACTCGAAAGGTTGTACGTCATGGCTGAAGAGCAGTCCGCCGTTCAGAAGATGCTCGGTGACTTCGCGCCCGAGCTGGTCCGGCTGACCGACGATGTCCTGTTCGGTGAGGTGTGGGCGGGTGAGGGTCTCTCCCAGCGGGATCGCAGCCTCATCACCGTGACCACCCTGATCGCGCTCCACCGCGCCGACCAGCTCGCCTTCCACCTCCCGAAGGCCCTGGAGAACGGTGTGACGAAGGACGAGCTGGTCGAAACCATCACCCACATCGCGTTCTACGCGGGCTGGCCCAACGCGATGTCCGCGATCACTCAGCTCAAGAGCATCGTCGAGTCGAACGCCGACGCGAGCTGACCCCCGCACCAACACGTCTGGAGCGACACCCCTCATGAGCAAGGTCTTCTTCATCACCGGCGCCGGCCGCGGCCTGGGCGTGGACATCGCCCGCCAGGCCCTGGAAGCCGGCCACCAGGTGGTGGCCACCGGCCGCCGCCCCGAATCCGTCCTGAAGGCCCTGGGCGGTGAACACGACAACCTCCTGGTCGCCGCCCTGGACCTCACGGACCCCGACACCGCCAACACTGCTGTCCGCGCGGCCGTCGAACGGTTCGGCCGCATCGACGTCCTGATGAACAACGCCGCGAACTTCTACGCCGGCTACTTCGAGGTCGTCTCCGATCAGCAGATGCGTCAGCAGATCGAGACCAACGTGTTCGGCCCGATGAACGTCACCCGTGCCGTGCTGCCCGTCATGCGCAAGCAGCGGGCCGGGCACATCATGACGATCTCGTCGCTGGCCGGACTGGTCGGCCAGGAGTTCACCGCCGCCTACACCACCTCCAAGTTCGCCGTCGAGGGCTGGATGGAAGCCCTGCACCTGGACGTCGCCCCGTTCGGGATCCACACCACCACAGTGGAACCCGGGTTCTTCCGTACCGAGCTGCTGGTGGAAGCCTCCACCACGTGGCCGGAGCTGACCGTCGACGACTACGCGGACAACACCGCGGCGCAGGTCGCAGGATGGAAGACCATGAACGGCCAGCAGACCGGTGACCCGGCCAAGCTCGCCGAAGCAATTTTGAAGGTCGCTGCCCAGGAGGAGCCTCCGGTGCGGTTCATCGCCGGCGCCGATGCCATCGCCTCAATCGAGGCCCACGCCAAGGAGCTGCTGGCCCAGGTGGACGCATCGCGCGCACTGGGGACGGACCTGGCCCACGACGACGGCGCGGCCTGACCAACACGAACCCATGGCCCGCTAGACCATGGGCGCCAAGAGCTCTGTTGAGAACTCGCGGAGCCAGATGTACGGCCTCGGGCGCGACCTCGATCAGGTCGCCCGTGGCATGTGAAAGGAGAACGACAATGAACAAGCGTGAACTGGGAACCGGCGGCCTGGAAGTGTCCTCGATCGGACTCGGCTGCATGGGCATGACCTTCGGCTACGGGCCGGCCGCGGACACCGGTGAGGCCATCAAGCTGATCCGGGCCGCCGCTGAGCGAGGCGTGACGCTGTTCGACAGCGCCGAAGCCTACGGCGAAGCCAACGAGAAGCTGGTCGGCGAGGCCCTCGCGCCGGTGCGCGACCAAGTCGTCATCGCCACGAAGTTCGGCTTCAAGGACGGCAACTCCGCAGCCGGCCTGGACAGCCGACCGGAGCGGATCCGCCTGGTCGCCGAGCAGTCGTTGCAGCGCCTGCAGACAGACCGGATCGACCTGTTCTACCAGCACCGGGTAGACCCGAACGTACCCATCGAAGAGGTCGCGGGAACCGTCCGCGATCTCATCCAGGAAGGCAAGGTCAAGCACTTCGGCCTGTCCGAGGCCGGTGCGGACATCATCCGTCGGGCCCACGCGGTGCAGCCGGTCACGGCCCTGCAGAGCGAGTATTCCCTGTGGTGGCGCGAGCCCGAGCAGGTCATCCTGCCGACGCTAGAAGAACTGGGCATCGGTTTCGTGCCATTCAGCCCGCTCGGCAAGGGCTTCCTGACCGGCGCGATCAACCAGGACACGAAGTTCGCGGAGAACGACGTCCGCAACGTCCTGCCGCGCTTCGAGGACGAGGCGCGCCAGGCCAACCTCGCGCTCATCGCGCTGCTGGGTGACATCGCCGAGGCCAAGCAGGCCACCCGCGCCCAGATCGCCATCGCCTGGCTCCTCGCACAGAAGCCGTGGATCACCCCGATCCCCGGCACGACGAAATTGCACAGGCTCGAAGAGAACATCGGCGCCGACAACGTGCGCCTCACCGCGGACGACCTGAAGCGCATCGAGACCGCCGTCTCCGAGGTGCAGATCAAGGGAGACCGCTACACCGCAGCACAGCAGAAGACCGTCAACCGGTAACGCACCGGCGAGCGGCCGACATAGAGACCAGTCTCCGGCGGAGACCGCCTCTCACCACGCATCACCCTTCTCCGACGAAGCGCCGCTACAGGCGCTTCGTCGGAGAGGAGGACTCAGTTTGTAGGGAAGAAGACTCGTGGAACAGCACGTACTCCAGGGCCGTGTCGCTCTGGTCACCGGCGGCACGACCGGCCTCGGCTTCGGCGCCGCCAAGCGCCTCATAGAAGAGGGAGCGTTCGTCTACATCACCGGCCGTCGGCAGAACGTCCTCGACGCCGCCGCCGAGAAGCTCGGTCCATCCGCCCGGGGCATCCAGGCCGACGTCGCGAGCAAGAGCGACATGCTGCGCCTCGCCGAGACCATTAAGACGAACCACGGCCACCTCGACATCCTCTTTGCCAACGCCGGCGGCGGCCACGCAACGCCCTTGCCCGAGCTCGCCGAGGAACAGATCGACAGCGAACTCGGCATCAACATCAAGGGCGTCATCCTCACAGTGCAGAGCATGCTGGGCGTCCTGCGCAACGGCGCGTCCGTCGTCCTTAACGCGTCGATCACCGCCGACATGGGACTGCCCGGCTTCGCCGCCTACGCATCGTCGAAGGCAGCCGTCCGCTCCCTCGCCCGCAGTTGGACGACCGACCTCAAGGACCGCCGGATCCGGGTCAACTCCGTCAGCCCCGGCGTCGTGCCCACCGAGGGCTACGGCCACGAGCAGAAGCTCAGCGACGCCGACGTCGCCGCCTACGTCGAGCGCGTCGCCATGGAAATCCCGGCCGGCCGGGTGGGAACTGCCGAGGACATCGGCAACGCCGTCGTCTTCCTGGCCTCCGATGCCAGCAGCTACATCAATGGCATCGACCTGATCGTCGACGGCGGCATGACCCGCGTCTACGCAGGACAGAACTGACGGCCACGAGCCACCACCGCCGCGGCCTACGGGGGACACGCCGGTACACCAAAGGCGCGTCCACGCGCGCGGCAAGAAAGCAGGAATGCACATGACGACTGCCAAGTCACAAGAGCGCCACATCATCTGTGAAGTGCACGCCAAGACGTCGCAGAGGCAGCAGGTCCACGAACTCCTGCTGGAACTCGTCGGCCCGGCCCGGGCGGAAAGCGGCTGCCTGTACTACGACCTCTACCAGCAGGCGGACCAGCCCGACACCTTCTACATCATCGACGGCTGGACCTCGGCCGAAGCGATCGCGGAACACGCCGAACACCCGAATGTGACCAGGGTCGTCGAGCAGCTGACCCCGCTGCTCGAAGTGCCTCTGAAGGTCACCACCAGCAAGCGGGTCAGCGACCCGGAGTAGTTCCGCTGTGATCGCACCGGGCTCCCACTGACGGCCGGCTTCCGGTGGGCACGTGCGCCGTGGGTCAGCCTGCGGCCAGGAGGATGAGGGCTGTGGCGTCGAAGGGCGCCGCCTGCTCAGCGATGAGGTCACGCGGTCCAGTGCAGTGGGTGTCCGGTCGGTCCCTTGCCAGCATTGGGGTCCCTGCCGAAACCCCTTTCAGCCGGGCCTCCCCCAGCCGGCCATCGCGCAGTTAGCTGGAGATCAGCCGCCCCACGACGACCTCAACAGACTCGTCATTCAGACCTGCGCCTCCGGCCAGATACGTCCTGCCGGTTTTCCACGTCCACACCCATCAGGGAGGATCCATGGCTAGCATTTTCATCACCGGTTCCACCGACGGCCTCGGCCTGATGGCCGCCCAGCTGCTGTCTCGGCAGGGCCATGCAGTGGCTCTTCACGCACGCAACGACGCTCGGGCCAGCGACGCACGCGCCGCGCTCCCCGCCAACATTGGCGTCGCCGTCGGTGACCTTGCCAGCATCGCTCAGACCCGTGACGTGGCCACCCAGGTCAACGCCATGGGCACCTTCGACGCTGTCATCCACAACGCCGGCGTCGGATACTACGGGCGGAGACGGGAGGAGACCGAGGACGGCCTTTCGGACGTCTTCGCCGTCAATGTAGTGGCCCCTTACCTCCTGACGGCGTTGATCACCCCACCCCGGCGGCTGGTCTATCTCAGCTCCGGGATGCATCACAGCGGTGACACCACTCTGAGCGACCCGCAGTGGACAAGGCGCCCGTGGCAAGGCTCCCAGGCCTATTCGGAGTCCAAGTTCTACGTCACCACCCTCGCCCTCGCCGTCGCAAGGAACTGGCCAGAAGCCCTCTCCAACGCCGTTGATCCTGGCTGGGTTCCCACGAAGATGGGTGGGAGCAGCGCCACCGACGACTTGCAGCTGGCTCCCGTCACGCAGGCGTGGCTGGCAGCGAGCGATGACCTTCACGTGCGCGTGAGCGGCCAATACTTCCACCACCAGCAGGCCCGCACTCCCCACCCGGCCACGCAATCACCCGAGGTGCAGGACCGGCTTCTGGATTACTGCGCCGAGCTCACTGGAACCGAACTGCTGTCTGCGGCGGCTCCCACCGACTGAATCTGCGAGAGCCGTCCATGCCCGCAGGCGGTCACCGCTGCGGGGGCCCAGCGTGATCACAGCCCTGCCCAGGCGCGGTCCCCTTGCCCGGAAAACAGCCGCGTCATCGCGCACCGTTGGAACGAAGAAGGAAAACATCGTGCAACTCCCCGACAAGGTCGCACTGGTCACTGGAGCGGGCTCCGGTCATATCAGAACAAATAGCCATCGCTGATCGTGTCTACGCGGGCGAAACCCGTGCTGCTACTCACGAGAAAAGGAACGAACCATGACTGGAACGAACCCGTTCATCACGTTGAACAACGGCGTACAGATGCCCGCCCTGGGCCTGGGCGTCTACCAAAGCGCCCCGGAGGAGACCACCGAAGCGGTCCTCGCCGCACTGCACGGCGGCTACCGCCTGATCGACACCGCCGCCGCCTACTTCAACGAGCGCCAGGTCGGCGAGGCCATCGCCCGCTCGGACGTCGACCGCTCCGACATCTTCGTGACGACGAAGCTGTGGATCAGCGACTACGGCTACGACTCGGCCCTGCGCGCGTTCGACGTAAGCCTGCGCAAGCTCGGCATCGAGCAGCTCGACCTGTGGCTGCTGCACCAGCCGCTGCCCTCCGATTTCGAGAAGACGATCGCCGCATACAAAGCGGCGGAGAGGCTCCTCGCTGACGGGCGGGTACGTGCGATCGGTGTCTCCAACCAGACGCCGGAGGAACTCGACGAAGTCATCTCCCGCACCGACATCGTCCCGGCGGTCAACCAGATCCAGGTACACCCCTATTACTCGCAGCGCGAGTGGCGCGAGGCGAACGACCGCTACGGCATCCTGACCCAGTCGTGGTCGCCGTTGGGCGGCTCGTACATCTACGGAGACGCCGAGACGAACCCGCTCGAGGACTCGGTCGTCACCACCCTGGCCGACAAGTATGCGAAGACTCCCGCGCAGATCGTCCTGCGCTGGCACCTGGAGCATGGCTTCTCCGCGATCCCGAAGTCCGTCAAGGCTCACCGCATCACCGAAAACTTCGATGTCTTCGACTTCGCCCTGAAGCCTGACGAGGTCGCCGCGATCGACGCCCTGGACACCGGCGTGCGAGGCGGCCCCGACCCCGACTCCCTCAACCTCGACAACTACGGCTTCCCCATCGACGACTAGGGACTGTCTCCTTGAAAGGCTATGGGCGCCATTCCTGCTGGTAGGGCGGGATGCTCGGCGTATGACTGGCCAAGGACTCGCAGCGCGTATGCCAGGCCGGCCGAGCGGGAGTCCGCGGCGTCCATGGCTTTGTAGTCGTTCGCCAGTTGCTCGATCAGATCGAGCATGGGGAGGTGGCTGTCGAGGAGAGCCTTGCCGCCCAGGGTGCTGGCCACGTAGGCGTAGGCGTGGTTGTCGTCCATGATGCGTGCGACGAGGAACTTCACAAGATCGTCCATGTGGCCATCCTCGCGGGCAAGGCGCTTCGGCGGTCAAGTGGCTGTCCAGATGAGGATGGCGGCGAGGTGGAGTGCGGCCTGGTAGGCGATGGCGAGCTTGTCCGTTCGCATGGCCAGACCGCGCCATTGCTTGAGTCGGTTGATGCACCGTTCGACAGCGTTGCGCTGCTTGTAGGCCTCGGCGTCGAAGGCCGGTGGTCGGCCTCCGTCGCGGCCCCGCCGCAGCCGGTGGCCGACCTGGTCGGACGGCTGGGGGATGACAGCGCGGATTCCACGACGCCGGAGGTGATTGCGGATCGCGCGGGATGAATACGCCCGGTCCGCCAGGACGGCATCGGGTCGGGTTCTCGGTCGACCCGGTCCGCTTCGCAGAACACGGATGCCTGCCATGACGGTCTCGAAGGCCGGGGCGTCGCCCGCCTGGCCTGCGGTGACGCGAAGAGTCAGGGGCCGTTCCCGGCTGTCGCTGGCAAGGTGGACTTTCGTGCTCAGGCCACCGCGGGAGCGTCCGAGGGCGTGGTCGTCAGGTTCGGCCCGGCCTGGTGCCCCTTTTTTCTGGCACTGGCAGCGTGCTGGTGAGCCCGGCAAACGGTGGAGTCCACTGAAACGGTCCAGCCGATGTCGGCATCAGCGTCGGCTGCTGCCAGAACTGCGGCGAGGATGCGTTCCCAGGTGCCGTCCATAGCCCACCTGATCAGGCGTTTGTGCGCGGTCTGGAACGAGCCGAGCTCGTCCGGCAGGTCCCGCCAGGGAGAGCAGGTGCGGTACTTCCACGCGATGGCTTCTAAGGTTCGGCGGTGATCGGCCCATCGTCGACCGCGGACCGGATCGGCCGGCATCAGCGGCTCGATCCGGTCCCACATCGCATCAGCGATCACTAATCGGACAGACACGTCCGATCAACTGACCAGCCGATCAAAGAGACACGCTCTAAAGGTTGTTGCAGAACGCCTGGGATAGGGCATTCCTCTTGTATGGGCGGGGTGTTGCGGGCTGAGTCGTTGTGGGTGGAGACGTTCACCGGC